>CAZIFP010000004.1:0-28535 GCA_964538105.1 uncultured Bifidobacteriaceae bacterium | reverse complement strand
TGGCCTTGCACCCGATGGGGTTTTCCGTGCCGCGTTGCTTGCGCTTCGCGCGGTGGTCTCTTACACCACCTTTTCACCCTTACCGCCTCAAACAGACGGCGGCGGTTTATTTTCTGTGGCACTTTCCGTCGGCCGGTCTTCCAACTGGCCGCCCGAGTATATCTCAATCAAATAGACTTGAGTTACGCGGCATCACGCCCTGCGGTGTTCGGACTTTCCTCCCCGGACTTGCGCCCGGAGCGATTCTCCACCCTTCCAAAACCGATGTTAAGCTAACGGAAATCAAAAATTATTCAAGCCGCGAATCTCGCTACAACAAATGCCCACTTAAAACATCAAGGCACCGGGTGGTGTTCGATTTCCGCTGCTTTCTGCAAATACGCCCTGGCCTCGTTTGTCTGGCCTTTTTGGAAAAGTTCACCTGCCGTCTGCCGGAGAAATTTCGGATCCACATCCGCCAGTGTGAGGGCAAAAAGCTGCTGGTTGGTGGCCATGCGGAATGCCAGCGCGCTGCCCCGGCGAACATATACGTTAAAATATTTTGAAAATCTTGCCGCCGGCGCCTCGACATAGCGGGCTGAAATCCACTGAAACACCGGGTGATCCGAGGCCGGATGATCCAACGAGGGAATCAGTTTCTCGTCTTCTTCCATCAGGATCAGCGGCGGCGGTGACTTCTCGAGGTCGGCGATCACCTTTTGCGTGGCCCAGGTCTTGGATGGACCATACAAAAGCCGGTCCGCCCAGAAGATGCCGCTGGCGGGCCGGCGATCGCTGTAGTAATAGACACTGGGATCCACTCCCCAGATGTAAAAACTTTCATCCGGCTTGAGCATCTGGTTGACGGCGTGACCGCAGCGTTCAAATTCGATGAAAGATTCCCCGTTAAATGTTAGGCGAGACCACGTCTGGCCACTTTTTTGACAGTCGGGAATAATATGGCAGAGCAGCAAAACGAGCGCCAGGACACCAAACCATTGCCCCGCAGCCCGCCGCTGCAATCCTTTGGCCGCTGCAACAACGCCCCAGCCGGCTCCGACCGCCAGAACCGGCAGGTAAAGCTGGTAATAGTGCGCAAAGAATTTCCCCGGAATGGACACGGCAAAAAAAGTGCCGAGCAAACACCCCGCCAGGGTCAGCGCCTGCGGGCGCTCGCTGCCGCGCAGACCGTTGGCGATGCCGAAAATTGTCAGCAATATCAACGGGGTAATAAAGTCCAGGTAGGTGGGAACAAGTTCCGTGCTTAACCCGTGCAGAATGTTCATCCAGATGCTCGTATTGGCATTCGGAATGGTTTGTCTTCCATTGCTGGCATAGAACACCCCATACCGCACCAGGCAGTTGTAAAGTTCGGTTCCCCGGCCTTGCCAGACAAAATAGAGCACCGTCAACACCCACAAAATTGCAATCGGCAGCAATACCCAAAGCATTGCCAACGCACGCCGCTTAAGTGCCTCCCAATTCAGTCCCTCGGCCAGCATCCAAGCCAGAACCATCAGAATCACGGTAAACAGCGCAGGCTTGATCAGTGTGAACAAGCCAAGCAGCAGACCGGCAGCGGCGTAATGCCATTGATTCTTTTGCGCCGAATCAGCCCGCAGCCACATCGCCATGCCCCATACCATGAACATGTTCATGAAGACTTCATTGCTAGGCTGATTGGCCTGAAGCATCATGTCGCCGCTGATCAGCGCCCAAAAAGCCACTGCCCAGAGACCGCTCACACGGCCCCAAGGTTTTGCCGAAGCCGCCAAATAAACACCAAACATCGTGATCGTCGTGACCAGGATGTTGACCCAGACGACGACGTGGAGACTGGTTCCAGCCAACTGGTGGACGACCTGCCAGATGACGAACATTCCCGGCGGCTTGAATTCAATGGTATCTACATACATCTTGCCGCCGTCGGCCAACACCCGACCCATCAGGATTTGGGTGCTGATATCACGCTCCAATGGTTCGGAGGCGGTATGCAGGCGGATGAAAACAATCCAGAGGAAGCACAAAAAGAAAACCGTCACCAAAGTTGCCCGGCAAGAAGCCCACGACGGGACGTTGCTGGAATTGACCGGATTCACTTGTCTGGTCGGGTTCATGCCGCCAATTCAACGACCATAACAGTTGGTTAATCGCCGCCAGTCAATTCCATGTCGCGCGTGTAATACAAAATCCGGCCGCAGCTTGAGCAGGTCACCAGTTCCTTCTGCGCCTGGCACATCACGAGCAACTGCTGCTGCAGTTTCATGTGGCAGCCGCCGCAGACGCCATGGTCAATGCCCACCACCGCGTTGTCGCCCTTGCTCTTCAAAATCCGGTCGTAGCGGTTGCGCGCGGATTCGTCCGCCGCCGCCGACAGTTCCGCACGGCCCTGCTGTAATTCGGCCAGCTCCTTCTTGAAATTTTCCTCGCGCTGGCCAAGTTCGGCGATCTGGCTGTCGGCCAGTTTTTTCGCCCCGGTCGCCTCCAGCGTCGCGCGGATCACTTCCTTCTGCGCGGCCTCGGCGTGCTCCATCAAAATGATTTCGGCGTCCTCAATCTGATAAATGGCCGCCTTGGCCATTTCGATTTCATGGGCGAGCGCCTTGTATTCCTCGTTCTTGCGCGTCTGCAACTGCTGGTTGGCGTATTTCTCGATCTGGGATTTCTTGGCCTCGACTTCGAGGTTGCGCTGCTTGCGCTCGGACTCGATCTGCTTCACGCGGTTCTTGGCGGCGTCGAGCTGTGCCTGCGTGGAGCCGGCCCTGGCGCGGAGGGATTCGCGTTCCGGCGCAATCTGGGCCAGTTCCTGTTGCACGCGGTGAATTTTGCGGTCGCGATCCTGCAAAACCAGAAGTTTTTCGATGATTTCCAGCATTAAAGGATGAAGGCTAACCAGAGGGATCGGCCAAGTCAATGCGTGGGAAGGCAAACGAGAAAGTGTCGCGCGAAGAACGCGAAGAAAAACGAAGGTAAAATTCCTTTCCTTCGCTGCCTTCGCCGCCTTCGCGCGACAAAATTTTCTTCGGAAACAAAACTTGCAACCTGAAACCTGAAACTTGAAACTGCGTTATGCGTTTCATCGGCAATGTCATCGAAAAACTACAGCGGCATCCGAAGCGGGTTGTTTTCCCCGAAGGCGAGGAGCCGCGCATTTTGCAGGCGGCGCGGCAGTTTCACGCGCTGCGGCTCGGTGCGCCCATCGTGCTCGGCGACCACGCGGAAATCAAGAAAGTCGCGGCGGAACTGGACGTTCCGCTCGAGGGCATCCGCATCATCAATCCCGCCACGAGCGAGGACCTGGAAAATTTCGTGAAGCGGTTTTATTCGCTGCGCCGCGAAAAGGGCCTGCGCCCCAACGAGGCACGCGAAGCGATGTTGCAGCCGAATTATTTCGGCACGATGATGCTGGCGATGCACCAGGCGGACGGCCTGATTTCCGGCGCGTCCCACATCACCAGCAGCTTGTTGCGCCCGCTGTTCCAAATCATCAAGGTTGCGCGCGACATCACGACGGCGTCGTCCTGCATGGTGATGGAGGTCGAGGACACGCGCATCGGCGAACAAGGCGTCCTGTTCATGGCGGATTGCGGCGTCATCCCAGATCCGACGGTGGATCAGCTCGCCGACATCGCCGTGTCCACCGCGCGGCTTGCGCGGCACATGCTCGGTGTGAAACCGCGCGTGGCGTTGCTGTCATTTTCCACCAAGGGCAGCGCGTCGCATCCGTCCGTTGGAAAAGTGCAGGCCGCGACCGCGATGGCCAAGCGCAAGGCAGAGCAATTATTTGTCGAGGCGGACTTCGACGGCGAATTGCAGGTGGACGCCGCGCTGGTGCCGGAAATTGCCGAGCGCAAACTGCGCGACAGCAAGGTGGCCGGCCACGCGAACGTGCTGATTTTTCCCGACCTGAATTCCGGCAACATCGCCAGCAAACTCGTCCGGGAGGTCAGCCGGGCGAATGCCTACGGCCAGATTTTGCTCGGCCTCAACCGGCCGGCGGCGGACGTCTCGCGCGGTTCGAGCGCGCATGACATTCTCGGTGTCGCGGCGATTGTCGCCGTGCAGTCCACCGATTACAAAAAACTGTATCCGGGCGCGGACGAAAAACTGCCCGGCGAGTAAATGAACACTTCGACTCCGCGCGTCTTCATCGCCGCCACGCGCCAGAACGACGGCAAAACCACCGCGTCGCTCGGCCTCATCGCCGCGCTGCAAAAACATTTTCCGCGCGTCGGCTACATCAAGCCCGTCGGCCAGCGCTTCGTCGAAATCGAGGAGCAGAAAATTGACGAGGATTCCGTGCTGATGGACGCGGTGTATCACCTCGATTGTCCGCTGGTGGACATGAGCCCCATCGCCGTCGAGCCGGATTTCACGCGGAAATATCTCCAGTCATCCAACAACGAGGCGCTCGTCCGCAAAATCCACAAGGCCTTCGACCGCGTCGCCTGGGAAAAGGATTTTGTGCTGTGCGAAGGCAGCGGCCACGCCGGCGTCGGCTCCGTTTTTGATCTGTCCAATGCGCAGGTCGCAAAAATCCTTGGCGCGAAAGTCATCATCGTCTCGCAGGGCGGCATCGGCAAACCGATTGACGAAGTCTGCCTGAACCAGGCGCTGTTTGAAAAGGAGGGCGTGGAAATCATCGGCGTCATTTTGAACAAGGTGCTCGGCGAAAAAGTGGATTACGTTTCCGACTTCGCGCGGCGCGGCCTCAAACGCAAGGGACTCGATTTGCTCGGCGTGCTGCCCTACGAAAGGATTCTCTGCAATCCGTCCGTGGATTTGATCCGCGAAGAACTGCACGCCGAAATGTTGAACACGCCGCCGACCTTGAACGCGCTGGTGGACGATGTCGTCGTAGGCGCGATGAGCGCGCAGAACGCGATGAAATTTTTCACGCCCAACGTGCTGCTCATCACGCCCGGCGACCGCGAAGACATCGTGCTGGCCGCCTGCACCGCGATTGACGCGCAAAGCACCGAAAAAATGGCGGGCATCGTTTTGACCGGCGGCCTGCGCCCCAGCCCGAGCGTGCTCAAGGTGATTCAGGCCATGCCGATTCCCATGCTGCTCGTCCAAGCCGACAGCTACGAAGTCGCTTCCAAGGTCAACAATCTCACGGTCAAGACCCGGCCGACCGACGGCGAAAAGATTTCCCTCATCCGCGACATCGTCGCCAAACACGTGAACCTCAAAAAAATCCTGCAAGCCCTGTGATTCCCACGCCCGTCAACACCGCGCTCAAAACTTTGCCGACCTACCAACCCGGACGGCCGATTGAAGAAGTCGCGCGCGAACTCAATTTGCCCGCGAATGAAATCATCAAGCTCGCGTCGAATGAAAATCCGCTCGGCCCGTCGCCCGCCGCGCTCGCCGCGATGCAGAAAGCTCTGGCGAACCTGAACCTTTATCCTGACGGCAATGCATTTTATCTGAAACAAAAGCTGGCAGAAAAACTCGGCGTCGTGCCCGCCAATCTGGTGCTTGGCAATGGCTCGAACGAAATCATCGAGTTCGTCGGCCACGTTTATTTTGCGCCGGGCGTGGACGTGGTGGTGTCGCAATTCTGCTTCGCCATTTATCCGCTGGTCGCGAAAATGATGGGCGCAAACGTCGTCATCGTGCCGGCGAAAAATCACGGACACGATCTGTCGGCAATGCTGCGCGCAATCACGCCGCAGACACGCATCGTCTTTGTGGCCAACCCGAACAACCCGACCGGCACGCTCGCACCGCGCGAGGAAGTCATCCGGCTGGTCAACGAGGTTCCTGACAACGTGCTGCTGGTGATGGACGAGGCTTACATCGAATTTCTGGACGACGCCGTGGATCTGGTTTCGCTCATCCGGCTGGGCGCGCGGCCCAATCTGCTTTTGATGCGGACGTTCTCGAAAATTTTCGGTCTGGCCGGATTGCGGCTCGGTTACGGTATCGGCCATCCCGACCTGATTGCCGCGCTCGAAAAAATCCGGCAGCCGTTCAACATCAATTCCATCGCGCAGGCCGGCGCGATCGCCGCGCTGGACGACGCCGAACACATGCGCAAGACGCGGGAGAACAACGCGCGTGGACTGGATTTTTTTGAACGCGCCTTCCGCGATTTGAAGCTGGAATATATCCCGTCCGCCGCCAATTTCATTTTGATGCGTGTCGGCGAAGGCCAGAAAGTTTTCGAGGCGATGCAAAAGCTCGGCGTGATTGTGCGGCCGATGGGCGGCTACCAGTTGCCGGAGTGGATCCGCATTTCCGTTGGCACGCCGCAGGAAAACGAGCGTGGTCTCGGCGCGTTGAAGATTGCCCTGGGCAAGAAATAATTATTTTAATCTCGCGCGAAACCGATTACTTATTCCCCGCTGAAAACAATCAACAAGCCAAAGTGAAACTGACCGACCTGCGGGGCATCCTGCAATACATTCCGCAATTCCGCGAGAAGACGTTCGTCCTCGCGATTGACGGTGCCATCGTCACCGACGAAAATTTCGCCACGCTGCTGCTCGACGTGGCGGTGCTGCGCTCGCTAAACATCCGCGTCGTGCTCGTCCACGGCGCGTCGGCGCAGATCAAGCTGCTCGCCGAGGAGCAAAAAGTTTCCGCTTCCGACCTCAATGGCGCGGGGATCACCGACGCAAACACGCTCAAGCTTGCGCTCACCGCAGCGAACCGGCTCACGCACGAAATTCTCGAAGGCCTTTCGGCCAACGACCTGCGCGCCGCCAGCACGAACGTCATCATCGCGCATCCGATGGGCATCATCCAGGGCGTGGATCACCAGTTCACCGGCAAGGTCGAGCGCGTGGACACCGAACTGCTCCAATCGCTGCTCACACAAGGCGTCGTGCCCGTCATCCCGCCGCTCGGTTTTGACGGTGACGGCAAAACATACCGTGTTAACTCCGACGGCGTGGCGGTGGCAGTGGCCGAGGCGCTCAAGGCGATCAAGTTGATTTTCATCACGACCAACGACGGCTTGATTTACAGCGGCCAGCTCATCCGGCAGATGATCGTTTCGGAGCTGCAAAACCTGTTCCAGACAAACGCGGCGGGGTTTGCGCCGGAAATTGTTTCCAAGGCCCAGCACGCGATTCTGGCCTGCAAGTCGGGCGTGCCGCGTGTCCACGTCATCAGCGGCAAGGTGGACGAAGGACTGTTGGCCGAGGTTTTCTCCAACGAAGGCATCGGCACGCTGATCTACGCGAATGAATATCAGCAGATCCGTCCGGCGAAAAAGAAGGACATTCGCGCAATCCAGTTGCTGACGAAAGCCGCAGTTGAATCGGACGAACTCGTCAAGCGCAGCCGTGCCATGATTGATAAAAGCCTCGGCGACTATTTCATTTTCGAGATTGATAAAAATCCCGTCGCGTGCGTCGCGCTGCACGTTTATCCCGAATCGAAAAAGGGCGAACTCGCGTGCCTTTACGTCAGTTCATTGCACGAAAACCAGGGCATCGGGCGCAAGCTAATCCAGTTCATCGAAAACAGGGCGAAGGAAATGAGCTTGGACGAATTGCTGACGCTCTCGACGCAGGCGTTCACCTATTTTCAATCCAAGGGCGGCTTTGCTGAAGGCACGCCCGACGATCTGCCGCCCGCGCGCCGCGAAAAATACGAGCAGAGCGGAAGAAATTCCAAGGTGCTCGTGAAGAAATTGAAATAGCTCGCTGCGTATAACCGCAGAAAGGCGGAGACGCAGAGAAATGAGAATTCCGGAATGATCGGCTGAACTGATCGTCTGGAAAATCTTTATGAATATACAACCGCCATTCTACGGTCCAATTAAGGCGATAACGCCTGTAGATACAAAGTCCTTTATATTCGTGTTATCAGTGAAACAGAAATTGCTCTACACAATGCCCCTCCTCCCTTTGACTTACGAACATTTGTCGGCTATCACGGAATCTTAAAACGCCATATGAATTACTCTGTGCCTTTGCGTCTCTGCGGTAATTTTATTTCTTCCTGCGAGAAAAATGGAGTTGTTCCAACGCATTTTATTCTCATTGTCAGCATCGCCGAACAAACCGTTTCGCTTTTTGAGAGAGATAAATTCGTCAAAAAACTCCCCTGCTCGACGTCGCGTTTTGGCACCGGACAAACGGAAGGCTCGAATTGCACGCCGCTCGGATTGCATCGCATCGCGGAAAAAATCGGCGCGGGCGAACCGGCGGGAACGGTTTTCAAATCGCGCCAGCTCATCGGCCACACGTCGCAGCCGGAACTGGCGGACGCCAAGATCACCACGCGCATCCTGTGGCTGGAAGGTCTCGAACGCGGCTCCAATCGTGGCGGCGGCGTGGATTCGCACGTGCGCTACATTTACATCCACGGCACGGCGGATCAAAAATCCATCGGCCGACCCGCGTCGCACGGCTGCATCCATCTCGCCGACGCGGACTTGATTCCGCTCTTTGATCTGCTGCCGAGCGGCACGCTGGTCTGGATCTCGGAAACTTAAAAATGTCGCACGAAGGGCACGAAGGCGGCGAAGGTAAAATTTAACCCTTCATTTTTCTTCGCGTCCTTCGCGCAGCTCCTTTTCTATTCGCTTGATTTTGTAAAATGTTGGACGAGGATATTGCCGTGTTCGTCCGAATCGGCAAAATCTTCATCGTCCTCGCGCTCGTCGCGACGCTGGGCGCGCATTGGGCGCTGCTGCAAACCGTCGCGTGGACGACGATGCTGGCAAACAATCTTCAATCCGGCTCATTTCACCAAGCGGTGACAAAAACTTTTGACGGCAATCATCCCTGCTGCCTGTGCAAGGCCATCGCCGCCGCCAAAAAATCGGAGAAAAAATCCGAGGCGGTTTCGCCGACCTTGAAAATGGAATTCCCGCCGGCTGCGGCAAACTTCACGCTCATTTCGCCGGAGCCGATTTCCGCTTTTTCGCTCGCAGAAGTTTCCGCCGCCGCATCTTTTCAAAAGCCGCCGCTGCCGCCGCCACGCGGATTCTTTGTTTGATTCAATCGTGGTTTGGCTGCCCGCGCCGTGTTGGCGCGAGCATTTAGTTTTCCCTTTAACCTTGAGAGCGCCGTTGCGCGTTCTCGCAATTTGAAATTTAGAAATGAAAAATAAAAAAAATAATTCAGCAGTAATAAAAGTCGGTTGTGGTTTGTTGGCCGGGATGCTCGCGCCCAGCGTGGTGCATGCGTGCGCGTGCGGCTGCGGCGTGTTTGACGTGGCGACCAGTTCGATGTTGCCACAAGGCGAAGGTGGCATGGCGTTCCTCCAATATGATTATCAGAACCAGAACCAAAATTGGAGCGGCTGGTCCAAGGCGCCGGACTCCAACAACGGCGACAAAAAAATCGAGACGTCGTTCCTGTCGGCGGGCGCGCAATATATGTTCAACTCCAGTTGGGGCGCGCAGTTTGAACTGCCTTACGACTTCCGTTATTTCAAAGGCACGGATGAAAACAACAACATCTCCTCGCACAACTGGAGCCAGGTCGGCGACCTCCGGCTCGAGGGAATTTACACCGGTTTTTTTGCGGACCAGTCCGCCGGCTTGATCTTCGGCCTGAAATTGCCAACCGGCGATTTTAATGTGGATCCCAATTTGGTGGACCGCGACACGCAAATCGGCACCGGCAGCACGGACATTTTGCTCGGCGGCTTTTACCGTGGCAACATCACCCAGGACGAAAAGTGGGACTGGTTCGCGCAGACCTTGCTGGATGTGCCGACGCTGATCCAGGATCAATACCGTCCGGGCGTCGAACTGGATTCGGCCGCCGGGATTGATTACAAGGGATTCTCACTCGGCCACGTCCGGATTTCCCCGGTGGCGCAGGCGATTGTTTCCTACCGGAGCAGCGACAGCGGCGCGGCCGCCGCACCTCAAGATTCCGGCTATGAACGGCTGATACTATCGCCCGGCGTGGAATTCCACATTCATCCCGTGAAAATCTATGCGGACGTGGAAATTCCCGTCTTGCAGCATTTCAACGGCGACCAGCTCGTCGCGCCGCTGATGGTCAAGGTCAGCGCGAGCTACATGTTTTAATTTTCATTCCAACCAACACAACAACACAAAAAAAACACTAAAATAAAAAATATGAAAAATCTAAAAATCATCCTAGCGGTCATCTTGACCATTTCCATCATCGCGGTCTCGCTGAACAGCCGCGCCGACAATTCCACCAACGCACCGGCGAAACCGTATCCGCTGGACACCTGCCTGGTTTGTGGCATGAAGTTCGGCTCCATGGGCGAGCCTTACGTTTTTGTCTATAAAGGTCAGGAAATCAAAGTCTGCGACAAATACGAGCAGGCGGAATTCGACAAAGACCCGGACAAATTCCTGAAAAAACTCGCCGCCGCCGAGGCCAAGTTGAAAAAATAAATCAGATGTCGCCGCCAGCCGGTTCCAAACCACGCAACGAAGAGCGATTGTTCCTTTCTGTCGCGCTCAGCGTGGCGCTGGTTTTTGGAACCGGCTTTTGCCTTTTAATTTTCTCGCTGAACAGCCGGGAAAAAGCCGCCGGCAATTCGCCGCCACGGATCATCGCGCCCGACCATCCCCGGCGACTGGTAAATTTCTCGCTCACCGACCGCACGGGCCGGACGATCACGCGACAAGACCTGGCCGGAAAAATTTTGGTCGTGGATTTTTTGTTCACCAGTTGCTCGCTGACCTGTCCGGTTGTCAACCGCTGCATGGCGCAAATCCAGCAGCTCACCACCAACCAGCCGGACGTTAAACTGGTTTCGCTGACGGTTGACCCGCGCGACGACACGCCCGAAGCCCTGGCCAAATACGGCGAGCGCTTCGGCGCGGACACCAACCGCTGGCTGCTGCTGACCGGCGACAAACCCGCGCTGTATGGCTTGATAGCCGCCAGCTTTCTCGCGCAGGATTTGAACGATCCGTTCATCTACATGCCGGGCAATTTTTCGCACACCGACCGCATCGCGCTGGTGGATGCAGCGGGCAACGTGCGCGGTTACTTTGATGGTATGAACCAGAACACCGCCGCCGCCGTGTTCGAGGAAATCAGACGGCTGCGAAAAAGATTAGATTATGAAGCACCTCAATTTTTTAATTTTGGTTTTGCTGCTCGCCATTGCCGGCTGCAAACCCAAACCCGCCGCGCCCAACACCGGTTCGGCCGGGGTCAAATTTTATGAAGCGCATGGCGTCATCCGGCAAATCGCCGCCGACCGGCATTCGGCCACCATCCAGCACGACGCGATTACCGGCTACATGCCGGCGATGACGATGGAATTTCCCGTCCGGGACACCAACGAACTGAACGGCCTCGCGTCGTCGGATGAAATCACCTTCAAGCTGGCTGTCGGCAAAAACGACGACTGGATCGAAGCCGTCCGCTTCGTCTCGCACCGCATCGAAAACGTGACCAACGGCGTATTTATGGTTCACGAAACCATACCGGAACTAAAACCCGGCGATCTCCTGCCGGACAGCGAACTCACGGATGAAAACGGCGACCGCATCCGGTTTTCCGATTTTCACGGGCGGGCGCTGGCGTTCACGTTTTTCTTCACACGCTGTCCCCTGCCCGATTATTGTCCGCGCATGAGCAAAAATTTTGCCGAGACGCGCCGGTTGCTGTTGAACACGCCCGATGCCCCGACCAACTGGCAGTTCCTCTCCATTTCCTTTGATCCCGACTTTGACCAGCCGGAAATGCTGGCCAGCTATGCAAAAAATTTTCGCGACAACAACCCCGACCGCTGGCGGTTTGCCGCCGCATCCACCGACGCCATCGCCCGGCTCGCGCCGCAGCTCGATCTGATGGTCATGCGCGACCGCACGGGCATCTCGCACAATCTGCGCACGGTTGTTCTCGATCCGCAGGGTCGCATCGCTCATGAGTTCGACGGGAATGAATGGACGCCGCAACTGCTGGCCGATACAATCCTGCAGGCTGCACATTGATATGGATGTCCTCACATTATCCCGCATCCAGTTTGGCGCGACCGTCGCGTTTCACTATCTCTACCCGCCGTTGAGCATCGGGCTTGGCGTGCTGCTCGTCATCATGGAGGCGGCGTGGCTCAAAACGAAAGAGCCGGTCTATCATCAGATGGCGCGGTTCTGGACGAAGGTGTTTGCGCTGACGTTCGCCATCGGCGTAGCGACGGGCATCGTGATGGAATTTGAGTTCGGCACAAACTGGGCGACTTATTCGCGCTTTGTCGGCGACGTTTTCGGCAGCGCGCTCGCGGCGGAGGGGATTTTCGCGTTCTTCCTCGAATCCGGTTTTCTCGCGGTGCTGCTGTTCGGCTGGGACAAGGTGGGCCGCAAAGTCCATCTCTTCGCGACGTGCATGGTCTGCCTCGGCGCGCATTTCAGCGCGGTGTGGATTGTCGTCGCGAATTCCTGGATGCAAACGCCCGCCGGTTATCACATCGTCGGCGAAGGGATGCACGCACGGGCGGAAGTCACCGACTTCTGGCAGGTGGTTTTGAATCCTTCGATGCTCGACCGGTTGTCGCACACGATTTGCGGCGCGTGGCAGGCGGGCGCGTTTCTCGTCATCAGCGTGAGCGCGTGGTATCTGCTCAAGAAAAGACATCTGGATTTTGCCCGCGCATCGCTGCGCGTCGGTTTGATTGTTGCGCTCGTTGCCGCGCTGTTGCAAATCATCAGCGGCGATTCCAGCGCGCGCGGCGTGGCCAGAAATCAGCCGGCCAAGCTCGCGGGTTTTGAAGGGCTTTACAACACGACCTCCAACGCGCCGCTGGTCTTGTTGGGCTATGTGGACGAAAAAAATCAAAGAGTCGTCGGCCTCGAAGCGCCCGACATGCTGACCTGGCTGGTGTATCGCGAACCCAACGGCGTCGTCACCGGACTAAATGACATTCCGCCGGAAGACCGGCCACCGGTCACGGCCTCGTTCCTGTTTTTTCACGGGATGGTGGGTATTGGATTTGCGACCTTCGCCATCGCCGTGGCCGGCTGTTTTTATGTGTGGCGTGGGACGATTGGTGAAAAACGCTGGCTTCTGTGGATTTTGGTGTTCTCTGTGCTCGGCCCGGAACTCGCCAATCAAATGGGCTGGTTCGCGGCGGAAGTCGGCCGGCAGCCGTGGCTGGTCTGGCATGAATTGCGCACGCCGGAAGGCTTGTCCGCCGTCGTGCAGGCGAATGCCGTCCTCGCGTCGCTGGTTTTGTTCACGTTCATTTATTTTCTGCTGTTCGCCGTTTTCATTTATCTGCTCAACGACAAAATCCAGCACGGCCCGCATGACGAGGATTTGATTCCGGCGGGCAAGCTGGCGTTACCGGATGAATTAACCCATCACGAAAAATCATGAATCTCGATTTGAACACAATTTGGTTTGTTTTGGTCGGCGTGCTGTTCACCGGCTACGCGATGCTCGACGGCTTCGACCTCGGCATCGGCGCGCTGCACATGTTCACGAAGGACGACAACGAGCGGCGGATGCTTTTGAATTCGATCGGTCCGGTCTGGGACGGCAACGAAGTCTGGCTCGTGACCGGCGGCGGCGCGCTGTTCGCCGCGTTTCCGAATGTGTATGCGACGGTGTTTTCCGGATTCTACCTCGCGTTTTACCTGCTGCTCGCGGCGCTGATTTTCCGCGCCGTCGCGATCGAGTTCCGCAGCAAGCAGCCGATGCGCTGGTGGCGGCAGGCGTGGGACATCGGCTTTTCCGCCGGCAGCATTTTGTCGTCGCTGCTCATCGGCGTCGCGCTCGGCAACATCGCGTGGGGCATCCCGATTGATGCGCGCGGCGAATTTGCCGGAACATTTTTCAGCCTGCTCACGCCGTATCCGCTGCTTGTCGGCATCACGACCGTGGCGCTGTTCATGATGCACGGCGCGATTTACGGCGTGATGAAAACCGAGGGCGCGCTCCACGACAAACTGCGCCACTGGGCGATGAATGCGATTATTTTTTTCGTGATTTGCGCCGCCACCACCACGATGGCCACGCTGCTGTATGTGCCGCACATGGTGGCCCGCGTGCATGATAATCCGTGGCTCTTCAGCATCGCGCTCGCGAACATGCTCGCCATCGCCAACATCCCGCGCGAGTTTCATCACGGACGCGACTGGCGCGCGTTCCTCTCCTCGTGCGCGGCGATGATCACGCTCATGGCGCTGTTCGCACTGAACATTTTTCCCAACCTCGTTTACAGCCTGCCCAATCCTGAAAACAGCCTGAACATCTACAATGCCGCGTCGTCGTCCAAAACGCTCGGCATCATGCTCGTCATCGCGTGCATCGGCGTGCCGATTGTGATCGCCTACACCGTGTGCATTTACTGGATATTCCGGGGCAAGGTGAAGCTGGACCGGATGAGTTATTGAGGCAGGCTTCAACGCGACAGTTTTGACAACCGACTTAATTCGTTTAACTTGGCTGCCGGATCTGCAGCCATGAATTTGACCGAACAGATGACGCGACTGGCCAAACAGGCCAAGGCCGCGTCGCGCGAACTCGCCAAGCTGACCACGGCGGAGAAAAACGCCTGTCTGCTCGCCATGGCCACGGCGCTGGAGCAAAATGCCGCGGCCATCAAGTCCGCCAACGCGCTTGACACGGAATTTGGCACGCAGCACGGATTGTCCGAGGCAATGCTTGACCGGCTCAAGCTGGATGACAAACGCATCGCCGGCATGGCGAAAGGTTTGCGCGAAGTTGCGGCGTTGCCTGATCCGGTCGGGAAAATTTTGGACGAACGCGCCCGTCCGAACGGCCTCAAGTTGCAAAAAATTTCCACGCCCATCGGCGTCGTGGTCATCATTTACGAATCGCGCCCGAACGTGACGGCGGACGCCGCGAGCCTGTGCTTCAAATCCGGCAACGCGACGATTCTGCGCGGCGGCAAGGAGGCGCTGAACTCCAACCAGATCATCGCCAAGACCATGATTGACGCGGGCAAAATCGCGCACAACGAATTTCCCGGACATGCGATTCAAGTCGTGCCCACGCCCGACCGCGAGGCAATTCCGATTTTGCTGTCGCTCACGCAATACGTTGACCTCTGCATGCCACGCGGCGGCGAGAGCCTTATCCGCGCCGTGGCCGACTGCTCAAAGGTGCCCGTCATCAAGCATTACAAAGGCGTCTGCCACGTTTTCGTGGATGCCGAGGCCGACTTGAAAATGGCGGAAGAAATTGTGATGAACGCCAAAGTTCAGCGTCCTGCCGTCTGCAACGCGATGGAAACATTGCTCGTGGACAAGGCGGTGGCGGATAAATTTCTTCCCGCCATCGGTGATAAACTTTTTGCGAAGCACGTCGAACTGCGAGCCGATGACGCGACCCGTGAAGTCTTGAACACAAAACTTAAAATTCAAAATTCAAAACTCCGCGCCGTGACCGAGCAGGATTATTTCACGGAATATAATGACTACATCCTGAATGTCCGCGTGGTGGAAGGCGTGCGCGCGGCCATTGACCACATCAATTTTTACGGCTCGGCGCACTCGGACAGCATCGTCACCAGGAACGAGGCGCACGCGAAGCAGTTCCTCGCCGAGGTGGATTCGGCGGCGGTTTATTGGAATGCCAGCACGCGGTTCACCGACGGCGGCGAATTCGGCATGGGCGCGGAAATCGGCATCAGCACCGACAAGATCGGCGCGCGCGGCCCGATGGGCCTGGACGAACTGACCAGCTACAAATGGCTCGGCATCGGAAACGGGCAAATTCGCGCTTGATTTTGTGAACGCCGCAGACCAAGTCAAATTTATCCATGACCAAATTCCCGCCGACGGACTTTTTGCCGGACTGGAATGGAAGATTTCACCCGCGCCGTTTGTGCTGGGCGAAAATCTGGCGCAGGAAATTGAATCGCTCGGCCGCGTGCTGCTGCAATTTTATCGCGCGACCAATCTGCTTTACCGCAAGAGCGTCGAGGGCAAGCAGCCGGTATGGGTCGCACGCTGGCTCGACCTCGGCAAGCCGCGTGAGTTGATCGAGCTTCAGCGCCACGCAGCGTTCAAGAACGATGTGCCGCGTGTCATCCGCCCGGACATTTTGCTGACGGAAAATGGATTCAGCATCACGGAGCTGGATTCGGTGCCCGGTGGCATCGGTCTGACGGCGTGGCTGGGAAAAACGTATTCCGAAGTGGGACAGGCGTCTCGCCTGTCAAGTGCCAAGGAACTGGCTGCTCAAAACCAACCGGACAGGCGAGACGCCTGTCCTACTAACATTCTTGGCGGCGCAGATGGAATGCTTCGCGGATTTGAATCCATTTTCGGTGATGCGAAAAATGTTCATCTTATCGTTTCGGAAGAAGCGGAGACTTATAAACCCGAAATGGCATGGATTGCGGAGCAGTTGAACCAGCGCGGCGGCGCAACCTTCAACCTTCAACCTTCAACCTTCAACCAGTTTACCGAAGGCGACGCGGTTTACCGTTTTTTTGAGCTGTTCGATTTACCCAATGTTGCCATCGCAAAACAGATTTTCGAACTCGCGGCGGAAAAGAAAATCCGCCTCACCCCGCCGCCGAAGCCGGTGTTCGAGGAGAAAATGCTGTTCGCGCTGCTGTGGAACCGGAACCTGCACAGCTTCTGGCGACAGGAGCTGGGCGAAGGATTTTTGGCGCGGCTGAGGAAAATCATTCCCTATACCTGGCTGGTGGATCCAGCGCCGCTGCCGCCGCACGCGGCGATTCCCGAATTGAACCTCACGGACTGGTCGCAGCTCAAAACGATGTCGCAACGGGAGCGCGACCTGATTCTGAAAGTGTCCGGCTTCTCGGAAAATGCCTGGGGCGCGCGCGGCGTTTTTCTCGGCAGCGATTTGTCAGCGGCGGACTGGAGTGCGGCCGTGGACGCGGCGCTGAAAAATTTTGAGACGTCACCGAGCGTGTTGCAGCGTTTCCACAAGCCGTCGCTGGTGGACGCAAGCTGGTTTGATTTTGCGAAGAACGAAGTCGTGCACATGAAGGGTCGCGCGCGGCTGTGTCCGTATTATTTTGTCAGCGGCGAAGGCGACAACCTGCGTTCGGAACTGGGCGGCGTGCTGGCAACGATTGTGCCCGCCGATAAAAAGATCGTCCACGGCATGACGGATGCGATTCTCGCGCCGTGCGCGGTGTAATTTGTCAAAAACCCGGGCCGGTTCTCACGCCAGTTTTCCGTAGCGGCGAATTTCCGGCCAAAAATAAGCGACGGCGATGACGACCAAAATCGTCCCGATGCCGCCGCTCACGACGGAAAATATGGTGCCGGTGGCGACGGCCTGTATCAACGCCGGGCCGGCTTTGGCGTGATACCACACCGGGCCGAAAATATGCGCGACGAAGCCGGACTCGAACCCGCCCAGTTCGTTCGACGTGCCGATGAAGAGGCTGTTGACCGCCGAGACGCGCCCGCGCTTGTCGTCCGGCGTGAGCAATTGCACGGACGTGTGCCGCACGACGACGCTCACATTGTCCACCGCGCCGCACACAACCAGCATCCCGAATGAAAACCAGAACCAGTGCGAAAGCCCGAACGCAATCGTCGCCAGCCCGAACACCGCCACGCACCAAAGCAGGGCGCGTCCGGCCTTTTGCATCGGTCGCCGGTGCGCGAGATACAACGCACAAAGAACCGAACCCAGCGGCAGCGCGGTTTGCAACAGCCCCTGTCCCAGCACGCCGACATTCAGCAAACGTTCATTACCGGCGAACACAGGCAGCAACGCCGTCGCACCGCCGAAAAAAACGGCGAACATGTCCAGCGTGATCATGCCGAGGATGAGCTTTTGTGCGAAGATGAATTGGAATCCGGTCGCCAGGCTCTTGAGCGACATCGGTTCGGGATTTTTCACGACATGGTGGGCGCGGACCATTTTCACACAGACCCAGCAGGTCATGGCCGTGCAGAAATTGATGAGGTAGATGAAAACCGCCGGATGAGTGGAATAATTTCTCAACACAGCATAGAGAGCACCGCCAACTGCCGGACCGGCCACGGATGAAAGCTGGAACGCGCCGCTGTTCCACGTCACGGCGCGCGGAAACAATTCGCGCGGCACCAGGCTGGTCAGAAACGCCGAACTGGCCGGCCACAAAAAAGTCCGCGCGATGGCCGACGTGAACAGGCAGGCGTAAATCCAGTCCACGTTCGCGTGGTGCCAGGAAATCAGCGCGAGGCCGATGCTCGCACTGGAACTCAAGAGCAGCGCGGTGAGGATGATGAGTTTGCGGTTGAGGTTGTCGGCGAGGTGGCCGGCGGGCAGCGTGCAGCCGACCATCGCGATCATTTCCACGAGGCCGACCAAGCCGAGCGCGAGCGGCGAGTGCGTCCGTTCGTAAAGTTCCCGGCCCACCGCCACGGTCAGCATCTGCTGGCCGAAGACGGCGAACAACCGGCCTGTGAGGTAGAGCCGGAAATCGCGCACCCGGAACACGGCGTAGTGGTCCGGCGGCGAATTCGGCTCTGCGGCTTCAGGCTCGTTCATGCAACTGAACCCATAATCTAGCGGAAAAATCCGCGCGGTCGAGTTTTCAACGCGGTTGGTGTAATCCTAAACTTGATCGCCGCCGGGACAGATTTAGGTTACGATCAGGATCAAGATGAACGAGTCGAAGGAAAATCCGCGCCGCTACCGATGGCCGTGGTTTGTGCTGGCGGCGATCATAATATTTTTCGTGCTGGCAATTGTTTGTGTGAGCTTCAAGGCGGAGCAGATCAAACAGCAGCGCGATTACAACGCGCCGCTGCCCAGCAGCGCCCCGGCGCGCTAGTTGCTGACAACACTTAGTAACTTATGTTCATGCGGTCGGGCACGACGTTCGTGGTTGTTCCCGGCTGGCCAAGCAGCACCGGCAACATGGAAATGCCATCCGAGGCCGGCATTGGATTCACATATCCAATTTCCGCCGCCGTCGGCAGGAAATCGCGCGGCGACCACTTCAATCCGCTCACCCGCCCCGCCGGAATTTTTCCCGGCCAGCGGACAATCATCGGCACGCGCAGGTCGTTGGTCGAAATGTTGCTGTGGAAAAAGGCCGGATCCTCGCCGTTGGATTTTTTCGGAGCGGTGTCGCCGGTGAAAAAGATGACCACATTGTTGGTCAGGTCGAGTTTTTGCAATTGATCCAGCAGTTGCCCAACGTAGCCGTCGAGCCGCGCGATGGCGGCGGCCTTGTTTTTTTCCGGCTGCGGCCACGGCTCTTCGGAAAACGGCGCATCCGTCGGCACCACCAGATTTTTCCCGGCGTGCGGCAGCGTGTAATTCAGCAGGAGAAAAAACGGACGGAACTGGTTGAACTTGTCCGGCTGGTTGATTTTGACGGAGTTCAGTGTGGCTTTGGTGAGCAAATCAGGGATATACTGGCCCTTGTTTCCACCGGTGTTCGGATACAGCATTTCCCGGCCGAGAAAATCTTCGCGCAGGTTGTTCGTTGGGTTGAGAACGCCACCGGGCGCGTAGCGGAATATGTAGTCGGCGTAATAATTCTCCGCGTCCACCGCGTTGAGATAGCCGGCGAAATCATCAAAACCCTTTTTCCATGGCGCGCCGGGGGAATTTTCATCGCCGAGATTCCATTCGCCGATCAGGCCGGTGTGGTAGCCGGCATTTTTCAAAATTTGCGCGACGATGATGTCGTCCGCCGCCAGCGGCACGTCCGCGTCGGCGCGCTGTTTCAAATGGCCGGCATCCCTGCCCAGCAGCAGCGCCGCGCATGAGGGCGAACTCGCGGCATCGCCGGCGAAATAATTTGTGAAGCGGATGCCCTCGGCGGCGAGCCGGTCGAGGTTCGGCGTCTGGAATTTCGTCTGGCCGTAGCAGCTCAAGTCGCCGTAGCCCAGGCCGTCGCACTGGATGAAGATGATGCTGGCGCGGCGCGGGATCGCCGGGCTGGCGGCGGGCGGGACGTTGGCGAAAATGGCCGACACACTTTCGGCGGGCGCGACCACGGAACATTCCAGCAGCGCGGCCAGCAAAACGAGCGCGCGACCGAGACGATTCAAACAAGATGATGTCATGTGAGCTTTGATTCTGGAAAGGCCGGGGCGTTCAATGCAATTCAATTCGCGCGGCTCCTTTTGCCGAATTCCGCGTCCAGCGGGATTTTCAGCGCGACGAGGAAGCTGGGAATCGTCGCGAGAATGACCCAGACAAAAAAATGTTTGTAGCCGAGCAATTCCTGCAGCCAGCCGCTCCACGCCGCCGGCAGGTGCAATCCCAGCGCCATGAAACCGGTGCAGATCGCGTAGTGCGCGGTGCGATGCCCGCCGCGCGCGATGTAAATCAGGTAGAGCATGAACGCCGTGAAACCAAAACCATAGCCAAACTGCTCGACGGCGACGCCCGCGCCGATCGCGAAAAGATTTTGCGGCTGGGCATACGCGAGCCAGATGAAAACCGCGTCCGGCAGATGAATCGCCAGCAGCATCGGCCAGAGCCAGAATTTCAACCCGTCACGTGCGACGACGAACCCGCCGAGCAGCGCGCCCAGCATGAAAAGAATCACGCCGATGGTGCCATAAACCAACCCGACCTGGTCCGTCGCCAGCCCCAATCCGCCTTGGGCGCGCGAATCCAGCAGGAACAGTTGCGCCATCTTTACCAACTGCGCCTCGCCCAGACGGTAGAGCAGGATGAAAGAAAGCATCACGGTGATTTGCGGCTTTTGAAAATACGTCCCGAACGTCTTCAAAAAATCAGCGGACAAAGATTGGACGGAGACCGTTTCCGACGGTTGGTCAACCGCCGGGCGCGGCAAAACCAGAAAATGATAAATGCCGAGACTTAAAATAATCCCGGCGACAAGTGCAAATGCCGTTGACCAGGCGGATGAATAATCGCCGGTGCGCTGGTATAGTTTTCCGGCCAGAATGACCAGGCCACCCTGCGCGCCGATGGCCGCAACACGGTAAAACAAGCTGCGAAAGCCGATGAAAAAAGACTGTTCATGCTCCGTTGTCGCCAGCAGGTAAAATCCGTCCGCCGCGATGTCGTGCGTGGCCGAGCTGAACGCCAGCAGCCAGAAAAACACCAGCGTCAGTTGGAAAAAATGCGGCGCGGGAATGGCCAGCGCCACGCCCGCGAGCAGCGCACCCAGAAAAAACTGCATCGCCCAGATCCATTGCCGCCGCGTTCTCAAAATGTCCACCAGCGGACTCCACAGCGGCTTGAGGATCCACGGCAGGCCCAGCCAGCTCGTGTAAAACGCGATGGCTGCGTTCGACACGCCGAGGTTTTTGTAGAGGACCACCGACACCGACATCGCCAGTGCGAACGGCAGGCCCTCGGCGACGTAGAGCGTCGGAATCCACGACCACGGCGAAGTTCTTTTTTGCTCAGCCATTTTATCACGCGGATTTTAGGTCACCCGGCGGTGAAAGGAAACTTTCTTCGTTTCCTTCGCGTCCGGCGCGCGACACAATGGGCGCATGACCGGCGCATTTCTCAACGCCCTCGGCATCCTGCTCGGCGCGCTTTTCGGCCTGGCGCAACGCGCGCCGCTGTCTTTGCGCACGCAGGACTATTTCCGCCGCGCGCTCGGTGCCTTCACCGTATTCTTCGGCCTGCGGCTCGTCTGGCTGGGCGTCAACGGAACCTTCGGGTCGTGTGCAAAACAGCTTTTCATCGCGCTGCTCGCCGTAATGCTCGGCAACTGGCTCGGCCGGCTGCTGCGCCTGCAAAAAATCTCCAACCGCCTCGGCCGCATCGCCGGAAACCGGATTGCGGCCAGGCAATCCACGGCACCGCAACGCGCCGGTGACGGCTTCCTCGCCTGCACGGTTTTATTTTGCGCCGCGCCGCTTGGACTGCTTGGCGCGGTGACGGACGGTCTGGCCGGCGATTTCTATCTGCTCGCCGTCAAGGCCGTGATGGACGGTCTGGCGATGACCGGCTTTATTAAAATATTCGGCTGGCCGACGGCGCTTTCGGCGTTTCCAGTTTACGCGGTTCTCGGCGGACTTACCCTGGCCTTTCAGTCGGCCGCGAAGCCGTTTCTCGACGCGCACGGCCTGGTTGATTCCGTCAACGTCGCCGGCGGCCTCGTGGCATGCGTCGTCGCACTCGTCATCCTGGAAGTCCGCAAGGTGGAACTGGCGAATTATCTGCCCGCCCTTCTCGTCGCACCAGGATTGACGAAGTTGTTTGGATAAAAGTCATTCATCTTGCCAATCATGATAAATGGGGATAAAATAAGTCCATGGTTCAGAAGGACAACCACCAGCGGCGGAAGCGAAAACTTTCACCGCACCAGCGGCAAATCCGCTTTTTTATCGGCTTGTCAGTCTTCCTGATCATTGTGGCGACGATTGGGATTTTTCTCCTTCTCAACTCAAACAGTTTAAGTCTTGCCGCTCACTGAATCAGTCCGCGCTTCCGCAGCATTGTCTCCATCGCCTTGTCCATCAGGAAATCCGCCAGCGGCTTGGTTGCCTCGTCCAGTGCACCAACGGACGCCTGCAACTTTTTCAAATCGCCGGAACCGTTTTCATCATTTTCCTCCGCCAAAGCCTTTTCAACTTCACGCGCGGCGGCTTCGATTTTCTCGCGGTAGTCGCTTTCAATCTCACCGCCAAAATCGGCGATGGCCTTGCGCGTCGCTGTCAATGTTTCGTTCGCCTTCAGCTTCGCCTCAATCCAGCGCCGCGCGGCCAGATCGTCAAACGCGTGCTCGACCGATTCCTCCACCATTTTCTGCACGGCGGAATCGTCCACATCCACGGCGGATTTCATCTCCACGATTTTTTCCCGGCCGGTTTTGGTGTCGCGCGCTAGCACGTGCAAAATGCCGTTCGCATCAATTTCAAACTGCACACCGACGCGCGGCACGCCGCGAGGCGCGGCCTCGAAATCCAGCGTGAACTTGCCAAGGCTCCAGTTGTCCTTCGCGCGCTCGCGTTCGCCCTGCAAAACGTGGATCAGCATGTTGCGCTGAAAATCCATCGCCGTCGTGAACAGTTCGCCCGCCTTCACCGGAATCGTCGAGTTGCGCGGAATCAACACATTCATCAAACCGCCAAAAGTTTCCAAACCGAGCGAGAGCGGTGTCACGTCCAGCAGCAAAACATTTTTGAAACCGCCGGACAAAATTTCCGCCTGGATCGCCGCGCCGAGCGCCACGGCTTCGTCGGGATTCTGCGACGTGTTCAACTGCGGCCCGGCGGACTTGTGAAAATCGCTGCCGATCCGCAGGCTGCCGCGTGTCTCCTCAAAATCCGCGCAGCCAAAAAGTTCGCCGACAAATTTCCGCACCAGCGGCATCCGCGTCTGGCCGCCAACCAGAATTATTTGATCCAAATCTTTCGCCTCCAGCTTTGCATCCGCCAGCGCGCGCAGGCAATGCGGCCGCGTCCGGGCGATGATGTCGCGCGTCAGGTTTTCCAGTTCGGCGCGCGTCAGCCGGTAGCTGAAGGAAAAATCCGGCGTCAAAAATGGCAGCGCGATTTCAACTTCCGTTTCCGTCGAGAGTTTTATTTTTGCAAGCTCGGCAGATTCGCGAATGCGGGATTGAATTGTTAAATCGTTGAATGGTTGAGCTGTTGAATGGTTTCCCGATTCAACTATTAAGCGATTCAACCATTCCACAATTTTCTTATCCAAATCATCGCCGCCGAGCCGCGTGTTGCCGTTGGTGGACAAAACCTGAAAAACGCCTTCGTTCAATTCCAGAATCGAAAGGTCAAACGTGCCGCCGCCCAGATCATACACCGCGATCTTTGATTTCTCCTTGAGCTTGTCCAAACCGTAGGCCAGCGCGGCGGCGGTCGGCTCGTTGACGATGCGCTCGACGGTGAAGCCGGCCAGCTCGCCTGCCCGCTTTGTGGCGTTGCGCTGGGCGTCGTTGAAATACGCCGGCACGGTGATGACGGCACGCGTGACGGCTTCACCGAAATAATTTTCCGCGTCGCGCTTCAGCTTCTTCAAAACCTCGGCGGAGACTTCTTCCGGCGAATAATTCCGGCCGTGAATCGGAATGGTGGCTGCGCCGCCCCCGGCGCAGTTCAGCAGATACGTCACTGATTTTTCCTCGTCGGAAATTTCCGCGCCGCGCCGGCCCATGAAGCGCTTGACCGAATAAACCGTCTCCGTCGGTTTCAAAACGCGAACGCGGTTCGCTTCGTGGCCTACGATTGCTGCCGCATCCGCCGACGGGAAATGCACGACCGACGGCGTGAGCCGCTGGCCATTGGCATCAGCGATGACAAAGGGAATTCCCGAATCCACCGTGGCAACGAGGGAATTCGTGGTGCCAAGATCTATGCCGACAATTTTGCTCATGCGCGGCGCAGATTGAACCACGAATGGACACGAATGGACACGAAATCTTGCGGTTGCCGGACATTGAAATAAAAACGCCCGGCATCACTTTTTTGAATTATTTGATTCGGCACCGGTCTGCTATTCAACAGTGATGCGAAATGTTCCGCCAAACCTTCACGCCATCCGCGGCATCATGGGCTGCTGCTTTCTGCTGGAAGATGGCGACAACAGCGTGATGATTGACACCGGATTGTTTGGCGAAACGATTTTCATCCGGCGGCTCGTCAGGAAACTTGGCCTCACACCGCAGTCCATCAAAGCCATTTTGCTGACGCACGGCCATCTCGATCACGCCGGCAATCTTGCTTGGCTCAAACGCTGGACGGGCGCGAAGGTTTTTGCCCATCCCGCCGAACAGCGGCACATTGACGGCACTTATCCGTATCAAGGCGTCAACCGCTGGTGCGGACGGCTGGAGGAGGCGGGCCGCAGGCTGTTCCGCTACCGGCCCGCGACAATTGATGAATTTCTGGCCGACGGCCAACGGCTGCCGTTCTGGGGCGGATTGCAGGTGGTGCATCTGCCCGGCCACACCACCGGCCACTGCGGATTTTTCAGCGCCCGCCACAATCTGCTGTTCAGCGGCGACATGTTTGCCAGCTATTTTTTTAACACCCACAAACCGTGGGCGATTCTCAACAGCGTGCCGGAACAATTTGCCGCCAGCGCGGAAAAAATCCGGCGGCTCCGGCCGCGCCGGATGGTGCCGTGCCACTACGATTTTCTGGACGGTGAATTGCATCACCGGCGGTTTGCGAAGTTATATGGATTCACGGATTGGGAGGCGTTATCATCCAAGTATGAATTGCATCGTCACCGCCGGGCCGACTTATGAAGCGCTGGACGACGTGCGCCGGCTCACGAACTTTTCCACGGGCCGGCTCGGCACGGAGCTGGCCAATTTCCTCGCCGCACGCGGCCACCGCGTCACGCTGCTCATCGGCGAGTCGGCCACTTACGCGGGCGAGCGCCGGGCGCAGTCGGTCAAAGTTTTTTCCACCACGGCGGATTTGCGGGCGAAGCTGAAATCCTTTTCCGGCAAAAAAGTGGACGCCATCTTCCACGCGGCGGCGGTGAGCGATTTCACCTTTGGCAAAATGTTCACGCGCGACGCGGCGGGAAAACTAAAGCCGTTCACGCCGTCCAAAAAAATCTCCACGCGCGGCGGCAGCCTGCTCGTCGAACTGGTGCCGACGCCGAAAATCATCGCGGAACTACGCGGCTGGTTTCCGCGGACAAAAATCGTCGGCTGGAAATTCGAGGCCGACGGCGGACGCGCGGACGCCTTGCACGCGGCGAAAAAACAAATCGCAGATTGCGCGACCGATTTCTGCGTGGCGAACGGCCCGGCTTATGGCAAGGGGTTCGGCCTGGTGACGGTGCGCAGCCAAAAACATTTAATCTCCTCGGAGAAATTATTTGTTGCACTGGAAGATTTGGCAAAAGGCAGAATGAAGAATGAAGAATGAAGAAACCGGCGACAGTGAACGTTCAGAAAATTCTTCATTCTTCATTTTTAATTCTTCCTTTTCGTTTTCACGTCTCAAAGTTTTTCAGCCGCTGCAGTCCCCATCTCAGCGGCAGCCAGCCGATGAAAAACGAGAGCACCACAAAGGCGATGACGCTTTCCGCCGCCCAGCTCGCGCGGCCGTGGAAGCCGGTCGTGCCGAAACCAAGCATCACCACGGATGCGACGATATAAAGAAAGCTCAACACCAGGCAGAGCGTGCCGCCAAAGCCGCTGACGATTTTGCCGGGGTTGGCCTCCTTCAGGTTCGGATACAACACGCCCAGGCCGACCGCGAGGCCGTTGAGCGCGAAGGTCATCACGGTGATGACCGCGCCAAAAAATGCGAGGTCGCTTCCGGGCATTTTCAACAGGTAGCATGAGAGCATGACCAGGCCGACCGTCACGATGAGCGAAAGCAGGCTCGACAGCCAGAATTTGGTTTTCATGACGCGCTCCAGCCCCATCGGCGACATCCCGACAATCCACAGCCGCTGGCCTTCCAGGGAAAATTGCGGGAAGACAAACCTTGTCGTCACGGTGGCAAGGTTCAGCGAACAGGTGGCGAGGTTTGCAAAGGCAACGAGATCAATCCAGAACGGGCTGGTAAGCTGGTGCGTGAAATTGCGCACGCTGACGATGTAGGCGCCGAGCAGGCCGAAGAGCATCACGGACTGGCCCCATTGCGTGGTGTCGCGCCAGAACATCCGCACGTCCTTCACGGCGAGCGCGCGGGTGGCGCGTTCGAACCAGGAGCATTTCGCGGCGATTTTTTCCAGCAGGCCGACGGACGGCAGGCGGGCGGGCTGCGACCGGAGGGAATTCAGGTTGAACCCGTTGCCCGCGCGGCTTTGCACCGCCGACGCCGTGCTGTAAAACAACCCGCCGAATTTCGTGAAGGCAATGCCGCCAAAAAACAGCGTGTTGCTCAACAGCATCAGCGCAAAAAATGCGGAACCCCGCACGATGCCTTCCGCCGATTGCAGCACCGCCGAAGAAAGCCAGTAGCTCGGCAGGAACGGAAACATCGTGAAGCGCGTCTTGGCGAGCAACTGGTCGAGCGCCTCCAGCGTGCGCTTGTCGAGCAGTTCGTCCGTGGCCGGCGTGGCCTTCCACCAGAAGGCGGCGAGCGCCAGCATGACCACTGCGGTCACCACCAGCGCCACTTGAAAACTCCGCCGGTCGAGAAACCGCCCGATCAGGATTGCCAGCCACGCGCCGGCGACGCCGGGCAGCACGATGAACAACGCGATCAACGCCATCGTCAAAACGTAAAACGGCCACGGCACGTCACGCACCAGCCCGAACGCAGCCAGCAGCGGCGCGATCAAAAATAAAAACGCCCACGACGCCAGCACCGCGGATTCGATGAACTTCCAGCGGAAAATCACCTGCGTCGAAACCGGCAGCGTCAGCAGGAACGCCGTCTCGCGGTTGCGGAACAGGTTCGTGTAGCCGATGACGAGGTTGCTCAACAACAGCAGCCCGAACAGAAACGCAAACAGCACAAACATCAGCCGTTCCGTCAGCACCGATCCCAAACCCGGAAATTTGGCGAGAAACCGCAGCCCGTCGTAAAACAGCCAGAACGACAGCACCAGATAACCCACGACGAAAACGCCGATGATGCTGGTGAGCAGACGCGATTGCTCGCGCACGCCCAGCAGCCGCCGCCAGGTGTGCGTCGCATTCACGCGCAACAACAACAGTAACGGCGAGGTCGCTGTCTTGGAGGCATTACCGGGCACGCGCTAAACGTAACGCGCCGGTTGAACGGAAGCAATCTCCACGGTGTCAGATTATCACCGGACGCCATGTTGGGCGGAACGACCTGAAATGAAAATCATCAGCCGTAGAAAGTTTATTTTCACCGCTTTGCTCGCGACCCCGCTGGCCATGGGCGCCGAAGCCGCCACGGTGGAACCGACCTGGCTGAAGGTGCGGCGGCTGCGCGTTGGCAATGGCGAACCGTCCTGCCGGCTGGTGCATTTTTCCGACATCCATCACAAGGGCGACCGCGACTATCTCCGCACCGTCGTGAACACGATCAATTCCCTCGCACCGGATTTTGCCTGTTTTACCGGCGACATCGTCGAGGAACGGGAGCATCTGCCCGCCGCGCTGGAGATTTTGTCCGGCATCCAAGTTCCGACGTTCGGCGTGCCGGGCAATCACGATTTTTGGAGCCGCATTCCGTTCGGGCCGGTGATGGAATGTTTTGCCGCGACCGGCGGCGCGTGGCTGATGAATTCCAGCCACAAGATTCCCGGCCAAAACATCAACCTGATCGGCACCATCTGCGCTTTCCCGAGTTTGCCGCCGCCGCCGTCCCATCCGACGGCCAAAAATATTTTGCTCACGCATTATCCGGCGGATGTGAAAAATCTCGGCGACCGGAAATTTGATCTCATGCTGGCCGGACATTCGCACGGCGGCCAGGTGCGGCTGCCGTTTTATGGTTCGATCTTCCTGCCGTCGCATGTGGATGAATATGACCTGGGACTGTTTCAGACCCCGGCCGGCCCGCTTTACGTCAACCCCGGCATCGGCTACATCGGCGACTACAACGTCCGCTTCAACTGCCGCCCCGAAATCACCGTGATTGAGGTTTGATCCCGCGCAAAATCGGTCATCGTGGGCTATGACCAAATCGGCCAGTCCTGTGAAATCATCATCGTGACGTTTGCCGGTTGAACAAAATCAAAAAACGCGGCTTGTGTTTTACAAGCCTCGTCCCTTTAATCAATAGCACGTTCCAAAGAATATGAGACCTTGGGCTAAAATCTCATTTGCGTTGCTGCTGCTCGCCCGGAGCGGAC
>CAZIFP010000003.1:0-29389 GCA_964538105.1 uncultured Bifidobacteriaceae bacterium | reverse complement strand
CCACGCTCAACGCGAAGTTCATCCACGCCGCGTTCGGGCTGCGCTATCTCTTCGCTAACCTTGGCGACTTGCAGCCGCGCGCGGTCATCGCGGAGTTCGACATCAACCTGCGCCCGCTCGACATCGCCGAGGCGTTGCTCGCGCGCGATCCGAAGATCATCGGCTTCGGAATTTATATTTGGAACGTGGAGGAAACCACCGAGGTAATTTCCGCGATAAAACGAATCCGGCCGGAAATTAAAATCATCCTCGGCGGCCCGGAGGTGAGCTACGAAACCGAAGGGCAGGGGATCGTTGAACTGGCCGACCACGTCATCACCGGCGAGGCGGATTTGAAATTTGCCGAGGTGTGCCGGGGGCTGCTCAATCAACCTGTAGGAGACGAGGTGACGAGTCTCACTTCAAATGCGGAAGGCAGAACGCGGAATGCGGAGTTTAAGAATGAGATTCCTCACGTCGTCACCTACCCCAAAATCATCGCCGCCGAGCTGCCGGAATTTTCGCGCATCGCGCTGCCCTATGATTTTTACACGGAGGCGGACATCGCGCACCGCATCATTTATGTCGAGGTGTCGCGCGGGTGTCCGTTCACCTGCGAGTTTTGCCTGTCGTCGCTGGACATTCCGGTGCGGCAGGTGCCGCTGGATAAATTTCTCGACGCGATGCAAAAACTTTTGGACCGCGGATTGAAGCAGTTCAAGTTCGTGGACCGCACGTTTAATCTGAACATTGCGACGAGCAAGACGCTGCTGGAATTTTTTCTCGCACGCTATCAGCCGGGGATGTTCTTTCATTTTGAAATGATTCCCGACCGGCTGCCGGCGGAGTTGCGCGAAGTCATTGCCAAGTTTCCGCCCGGCTCGCTGCAATTCGAGGTCGGCATCCAAACGTTCAGTCCCGAAGTCGGCTCGCTCATCAGCCGCCGGCAGAACTACGAACGGATGGCGGATAATTTTAATTATCTGCGGAACGAAACGAGGGTCCACATCCATGCCGACTTGATTGTCGGCCTGCCCGGCGAAACGCTGGAAAGTTTTGCCGCCGGCTTTGACCAGCTCGTCGCGCTCGGCCCGCAGGAAATCCAGGTGGGCATTTTAAAACGGCTGCGCGGCACGCCCATCGTCCGGCATGACACCGAATGGCAGATGGTTTACAACGCCCATCCGCCTTATGAGATTTTGCAGAACAAGCTGATTGGTTTTGCGCTAATGCAACGGCTGCGCCGCTTCGCGCGCTACTGGGACTTGGTCGGCAACAGCGGCAACTTCGTCGCCACAGCGCCGCTGATCTGGAATAACGGCGCATCGCCGTTTAACAATTTTCTCCGTTTCAGCGACTGGCTGTTCGCCAAAATCAACCGCACGGACAGCATTGCGCTGGCGCGGCTGATGGAGCTGCTGTTTGAATTTCTCACGCAGGAACAGAAGCTCGACGCGAAGCTGGTGGCGGAAACCTTCTGGCGCGACTGCCAGCGCACCGGCCGCCGCGACGCGCCGAATTTCCTGAGGGAATTTCTGCCGGAAGAAAACTGGACGGCCATCCGCGAGCGCGATCGCTCCCTGCCCAAACGCCAGTCGCGGCATCTGACTGCGTAGGGAGCCAAACTTTTGTCGCTTTGCGTTGTTCGCTGTTTTCTTTAACTTGTCCGCATGAAATATCGCACCTTGGGACGGACGGGCTGGAAGGTTTCGGAAATCAGTTTCGGCGCGTGGGCCATCGGCGGCGCGTGGGGCGACGTAGATGACCAGGAATCGCTCACCGCGCTGCACGCCGCGCTCGACGGAGGCGTGAATTTCTTCGACACGGCGGATGTCTATGGCGACGGCCGCAGCGAACGGCTGTTCGCCAAATTGAAAAAGGAGCGGAAGGAGAAGTTTTACATCGCCACCAAGGCCGGCCGCCGGCTGCCGGCGCAGATGCCGGAAGGTTACAGCCGGAAGAATCTTACCGCGTGGATCGAGCGCAGCTTAAAAAACTTGAATGCGGAGACCATTGACCTGCTGCAACTTCATTGTCCGCCGACTTCAGTTTATTATATGCCGGAAATCTTTGGCATCCTCGACGACCTGGTGAAGGCTGGCAAGCTGCGGCATTACGGCGTGAGCGTGGAAAAGGTCGAGGAGGCGCTGAAGGCCATCGAGTTTCCGGATGTCCAGACGGTGCAGATCATTTTCAACATTTTCCGCCAGCGTCCGGCGGAATTGTTTTTCGCCGAGGCGCAGAAGAAAAAAGTCGGCATTCTTGCGCGCGTGCCGCTGGCGTCGGGCTTGTTGTCCGGCAAAATCACGCGGCAGAGCAAGTTCGCGAAGGACGACCACCGCCAGTTCAATCGGCATGGCGAGGCGTTTGACCGCGGCGAAACTTTTGCCGGCGTGGATTTTGAAACCGGTTTGCGCGCAGTGGAGGAATTGAAATCACTCGCGCCGAAAAATGTTTCGCTTGCGCAGACGGCCTTGCGCTGGATTCTGGAGTTTCCCGCCGTCACCTGCGCGATTCCCGGCGCGAAACGCCCGGCGCAGGTCGCGGAGAACATCGCCGCGTCGGACTTGAAGCCGCTGTCCGCCGCCACGATGAAAAAAATCCGCGCGCTTTACGACGCCGAGATTCGCCCGCTGGTGCATCAGCATTGGTGACGAGTGGCGGGTGACAGGTGACAAGAAAAGGCCGGCGTTGGCGCGGCTTTGATTCCTGTCACAGGTCACGCGTTACATGTCACTTTTGGCCTGCCAATCCACCTTGCTCCGGCGGACGCTTTGCGCTAGGTTGCGCTGGTTATGGACATTTCACCTTCTTCGCCCGGCGTGCCACCGCCGTTGCCGCCGCCACCGCCGGTCATCACGCCGCCGCCGCCGCCGCCGGCCAAGCCTCGCCGAAGCTGGGGCTGGATCATTGTCTCCTTGATTTTGATTGTGCTGTTGGGATTCAGCCTGCTGGGGAATCTGGTGCAGGCTGTTTCGCACGCGATTGGCGGCGGGTTTGACCGCAGCTTCAAAACCACCAACGCGCGCGAGGTCGGGCCGAAGCTCGACGAGTGCATTTTGGAGGACAACGGCGCTCACAATAAAATCGCCGTCATCACCGTGGACGGCGTCATCACCAGCCACACGCCCGACCAGGCCGGCAACAACATGGTGGACGTGATCCAGGCGCAGCTCGACCGCGCAAAGGACGACAAGCGCGTGAAGGCCGTGATTTTGAAAGTGGATTCCCCCGGCGGCGAGGTGATGGCCTCGGACGAGATCAACAAGGCGATTCAAAAATTCCAGGACGAATCCCGCAAGCCGGTGATCTGTTCGATGGGCAGCCTGGCGGCAAGCGGCGGCTATTATATTTCCGCGCCCTGCCGCTGGATTGTCGCCAACGACCTGACCATCACCGGCAGCATCGGCGTCATCATGCACGGCATCAACTATCGCGGCCTGATGGACAAGGTCGGCATCGCGCCGATGACGTTCAAGAGCGGCAAGTATAAAGACATGTTGAGTCCCGACCGCAGCACCAACGACATTCCACCGGAGGAGCGGGCGATGGTGCAATCGCTGATTGACGAGACGTTCCAGAAATTCAAGGGCGTCGTCCGCACCGGTCGCGCCGCCGCACACGAGAAAAACAAGGTTGAAGGCAAACCGCTCGCGCTCGACTGGGAAGATTACGCTGATGGTCGTGTGCTGTCCGGCAACCAAGCGCTCTCGCTCGGTTTTGTGGATCAAGTGGGGGACTTCGACGACGCCGTGGAACGCGCGAAACGCATCGCGCATTTCGACGACGCGAATCTCATTGAATACCGCGAGCGCTACGACATTTCCGATTTTCTTTCAATGTTCGGCCAGAGCGGTTCGGCGCACGACATCAAGCTGGATCTCGGCCTGGACATTCCGAAGTTGCGGTCCGGCTGCATGTATTTCCTGTATCAGGCTCCGGAAAATTAAATGAAGGGTGTCACCGTCATTGAGCATCCGCTGGTGCAACATAACCTCACGCGGTTGCGCGACCAGCGCACGCAGCCGCAGGAATTCCGCCGCCTGCTCGGCGAGATCGCCGCATTGATGCTTTATGAGGCAACACGTTCCTTCGCTGTCAAAAAAGTTTATGTCCAAACGCCGCTCGCACGGACGAACGGTTTTCAGCTCGAACGCGAAGTCGTGCTCGTTCCCGTTTTGCGCGCCGGCCTCGGAATGCTGGATTCCATCTTGCAGCTTCTCCCGCACGCGCGCGTCGGCTTCATCGGTTTGAAGCGCGAGGAAACAACCTTGCGCGCGATGTTTTACCACAAAAGCCTGCCGAAAAATCTCGGCGACTTTGAAACCATTTTGATTGATCCGATGCTTGCGACCGGCGGCAGCGCCGTGGCGGCGATTGATTTGCTCGTTGAACAGGGCGCAAAACACATCCGCCTCGTCAATCTTGTTGCCGCGCCCGAAGGTGTCCGCGCCGTGCAGGAGAAATATCCGCGCGTGCCGATCTTCACCGCCGCCGTTGACAAAAAATTGAACGAACGTGGATACATTCTGCCGGGCCTGGGCGACGCGGGCGACCGGCTGTTTGGGACTTGAATTGTTGCCGCGTCAGGCGTTTAATCGTTGCATCGTTGCCACCGGTTCAAGACGCAACGATTTTCGGTTCAAGGAATCAGAATTGAACATGCCAGACACATTGCTCATTGTCGCCGACAGCGAGCGCGACGCGAACATGCTTTACGCCACCGGCCTGTTCGTGCCGGACCCGTTCATTTATCTCCAGACGGGACGCCGCCCGCTCATCGTCCTGAGCGATCTTGAAATTGACCGCGCCCGCCGGCAGGCGCCGCAGTGCCGCGTCGCGTCGTTGAGCACCTACCAGCATAAACTCCGGCGCGATGGTGTGAAGTCGCCGCGCTTTCCCCACGTCATCCGCGAAATTTTGCGCGAAAATAAAATTCACCGCGCCGTCGTGCCGGACAATTTCCCGCTCGGGCTGGCGAAGGATCTGAAGAAGCTTGGAATCAAACTGAAACCGCGCGCCGCTTTTTTTCCGAAACGCGAAATCAAGTCCGCCGACGAAGTCCGGAAGATTTCCGCCGCGCTGGTGATGGCCGAGGTTGGCATGGCCGAGGGGATGCAGGCGCTGCGGCTCTCGAAAATTGACAAGCGGCGGCAGTTGATTTATCGCGGCGTGCCGCTGACCTCCGAACGGTTGCGCGCGGTGATTGACTGCGCCATTTTGCAGGCGTGCGGGCTGGCGGCCAACACCATCGTCGCCGGCGGCAAGCAGGGCTGCGACCCGCACGAGCGCGGCTTCGGCCGGTTGCGCGCGAACGAGCCGATCATCATTGACATTTTTCCGCGCTCGCAAAAGACCGGCTATTTCGGTGACATCACGCGCACGGTCGTGCGCGGGCGCGCGAACGAGGCCGTGCGGAAACTATACGACACTGTTTTGCGTGGACAAAAAATCGGCTTTGAGAAAATCCGCGCGAAGGTGAAAACGACCGAAGTTCACAAAGCCGTCCTGAAATTTTTCGTCCAGCAGGGCTACAAGACCGGCAGGCACAACGGGCGCATGGAGGGATTTTTCCACGGCACCGGCCACGGGCTGGGCCTGGAAATTCATGAGGCCCCGCGCGTGAGTCCGAGTTCCACAGAGGTATTGCGCCCCGGCCATGTCGTTACCGTGGAGCCGGGACTATATTATGCCGAAATCGGCGGCGTGCGGTTGGAAGATGTCGCTCTAGTCACGACTAATGGTGCAAAAAACCTGACACGCTTTGAGAAGGTGCTGGAGCTGTAAGCCGGATACCTGTGGAGTCTGTCTATAAGTTTAGTGACTAGACTATTGACAACCCTGGTTAAAACATGCTTTAGTAGCCGCCTATGAGTTCTATTACAAGCCTATCGGTTCAACAGTTGCGCAAGGCGGCGGCGTTGAAGGAAAAAATCCAATCACTGGAAAAGGAGCTTGCCAAGCTGCTGGGTTCCACTGCGGCGGCGGCGGCCAGTCCGGCGCCCAAGAAGAAGTTCAAGATGAGCGCGGCGGCCAAGGCCAAGATTTCCGCGGCGGCCAAAGCACGCTGGGCGAAGGTCCGGGCCTCCAAATCAGCGGCAAAGCCGGCAGCGAAACCGGCGGCTAAAAAAGCCAGGGGCAAGATGAGTGCGGCGGCCAAGGCCAAACTCTCCGCCAAGTTGAAGGCGATCTGGGCGGCGCGCAAGGCGGCGAAGAAGTAATTGGGAGTAGTTTATCCGGCTGGAGTGATTTATGGCTACAGCCTTTTTTGTGGGCAAGGCTACTGTCCAAGATGCTCCAGTGCCTTGAGCATCGGCGCGCTGGATACCTTGATGAAGCCGGACAGGGGATGGTTCATTTCAAGGATCAAAAAGATCGCGCCGGAAACGGACAACGCGCAGATGAACAGGACGACGATTACCATCGCGTTGCGCGGTGCGAACAATCCGAAGCTCATGTGCAGCGCCGTAAGCCAGAAAAGCACCATCACGAGGAACGGCTTGGGCAGGGTATTCTGCACCTGCTCAATCGCCAGCCAGCGCAACTGCAGCAGGTCGCCACAGAACTGCTGCGCCTGGGCGAGCAATTGACGTTGCGCGTCGCTGGCCGGTGTGAGTTCCCGCAACTTTGCCTGCACCAGCTCCATCCCGTTCGCCCGCTCAAATGCCGTCATTCCCGGCGACGGCATTTTGTCTTCCGGCCAGAACGCCTCGATACCCGCGACGACGCTGTGGCGCAACAGCTCGCGCGCACTCTTGGTTTCAGGCCCATAGTTTGCCAGCACGCGGTCCAGCTGGATGATCTTCGCGGCACTTTGTGTTATCTCGGCATTCATCGTGTCGAAGGTGTTCTTGGACGAACTGACCAGCAGGCCGAGCACCAGCGCCGACAGCGTGGCGATCATGCCCGCCCCCAGCTTCACGGTCTCCTTGGAGTCGTTGCTCAAATGATGGCCGGGCAGCAGGTTTTGCAGCAGCAATCCCAACAGCACCCCGCCGAATATGCAGACGGCGCTGATCAGGGCAATGAATAATGAACTCATCCGGTCGCGAGCATATTTCCCGGCCCGCCCGGTGTCGAGCCAAGGTTCGCCGCTTGCCGCTTGACTCTCCACCTTCAACTCTCAACCATTCACGCGAATGTCAGGCACACACTCCACTGAATCCCCGGCCCGGCCATCGCGCATCGGCAACTTCCGCACTTCGGTGGCGCAATTTCTGGGCGCGCTGGTGCTGATGCTGTTTGCGGCCCCGTTCGTGGATGAAATCCGATACGGTCCGGCCATTGACACCGCGCTCCTCACCCTGGTGCTGGTCGCGGGCGTGCTGGCCGTGGGCCGCAGCCACCGGATCCTGGTGCTGGCGTTGGTGCTGGTGGTGCCGGCGGTTGTGACCCGCTGGGGCCACCATTTTTGGCCGGATCTGTTGCCACTGCCGTTTCAGAGCGTTACCGCACTGCTCTTCATCGGCTTTGTCGAATTTCAATTGCTGCATTTCATCTTTCGCGCTCCCCGGGTCAATTCGGAAGTGTTGTGCGCCGGCATCTCCGGCTATCTGCTGCTGGGCATCCTCTGGATGTCCGCCTACCGGATGGTGTCCGAGTTGAATCCGGCGGCGTTCTCCTTCAACATCGGCACGTCATCCACTCATCCCCTCGCACAGTTCGAGGCCTATTATTTCAGTTTCATCACCTTGAGCACCGTGGGCTATGGCGACATCACGCCGCTTTCCAACGGGGCGCGGACGCTGGCGATGATGGAGGCGATGACCGGCACGCTTTACATGGCGGTGCTGATCTCGCGGCTGGTGGCACTCTATTCATCCCAAAAACCGGATGCCAAGGAATGAAATGAAAATTAACCGGAAAGGCACGAAATTGTCGGCACAGATAATTTGACAACGGACAGCCAAAGGAATAAAACAATCGCATCATGAAACGCACCATATTTTTAACCATTGCCCCGCTCATGCTCGCCACCGCTCCGCTGGCTGTTCACGCCGCTGACGCCACGACGGCTCCGGCCGCCGCCTCCACGATGTCTGCTCCGGCCACCAGTGCGCCAGCCGCCGATTCCCTCAAACCGGCCATGAGCGATGATGAATGGCAGTTCGGCCTCACCGTTCCCCTCTGGGCGCCGCAGGTTGACGGGAATGTCACGGTTGCCGGCCGCCGGCAGAACGTGAACATCAATTTTAATTCGCTCCGGCAGCATCTCGACGCCGTCTTTTCGACGGCGGTGGAAGCGCACAACGGGAAATACAGTTTTTACGGTGATGTCGGTTATATGAAATTTTCCGTCAGCCAGTCCGCGGTTGGACCGGACGGGCATGTGCATGTGGATGCATGGGCCGGTTTGAAATTTCTTTATTCCGACGCGGCCATGGGTTATCAGCTCATCAAGACCGAGTCGGATCATCCCTTCATCCTCGAAGGCACCGCCGGTGTCCGCTACTGGTATGCCAGCCTGCCGGTCACGGCTTCGGTGTATGATACCCATGGCAATGGGGTATCCACAGGCGCCAGCAAAACCTGGAACCTGGTGGATCCGGTTCTGGGCTTCCGCGGCAGCCAGTATTTCACCCGCCAGTTGCACTTTGATTTCAAGGGCGACGGCGGCGGGTTCGACCTTTCGCACAGCACCGACTGGACGTGGTCGGCCATGGGAGCATTGAGTTACGACTTCTGCAAATATTTGACCGTCTCCGCCGGCTATCAGGCCCTGGCCCTGGACGAGTCGGAAAATGGAAATCGTGGCAACAGCAACGGCGTGAACCTCATCTTCAACGGCGCGCTGGTAATGCTGAATGTCCACTGGTGACACTTTTTTAGATTTTGAAAATGGCGGGCCGCTTCCTTCACCGGGAGCGGCCTTTGCCTTTTCATCCGGCCTGTCCGCCGACTTGACCCAAAGGGAAGCGGATCATGCCCGGTTTCAATGAGCATCAAATCATCACTCAAAGCCTGATTACCCAAACGAGCGCGCCGGATTCGTCCGGCGCGCCGCTTTTTTTGAATTTCTTGGTATCAGAGCTAAACGGACCGTGAGGATGAACAATTTGCGGATAAGTGTCGTGGTTCAGTCCGCAGTCGTCGTCCCAAGTCCTGAAAGCATCTTCATTTTGACTGCAAGCGGAACGCCGCCGCTTGCAGCCATCGCCCCGCTGACGACCGTCATTGCCATGATTACGACCGTCAAAATGGCTGTTCCGGTGCTAAAAACCCCTAAAATCGCGAGATTTGCCCTTTTTCCGGCGGGTGGTGGGCAAAAAGTGACAGTTTTGGCCGGCGCGGGTGACGCAAAGGCACAACCGGCTGATTCGAACCGCGCCATCGCCGTCCTTTTTATTCCTGATGCCGGGGCCAATTCCGTTTCAGGAAATGCGGCGGAGGGCCGCCGCACTCCACGACGCTGGCCCGTTTGCCGCTGACGACCGGATATGGCGCGGAGCGTCTTGGACTGCGCCAGTCCTCTGGCGCTTTCAACGTGCGGGACGAAAATCTTTTGCTCGTCTCCGCCGGTGCGGTTTGTTAAACCACAACGCGGATGCTCGACCCGTTCTGCGGTTGCGGCACGGCCGTTCACACCGCGCATAAGCTCAACCGCCAATGGATCGGCATAGACACCACGCACCTCGCCATTTCGCTCATCGAGAAACGCCTCAAGGACGCCTTCAAGACCGGCCTCGCCTTTGAGATGAATTGTGCTTCCCGCCGGGCTTACCCCCCTCTAAAGAGGGATGCGGGGTTTCCAAAAAACCTATAAAAACTAGGAAGCATTCGCCGTAATGAGAATTTGATGAGCCTAATTTTGGTCAAAGCATAATATAAATCACGCTGTAAAATCATATGAAAAGAATCCTATTGGCAACCGTGTTGGCGGGAATAAGTCTGCTCTCGACGCAAGTATTACAGGCGCAGACTCCGATTTACCGCGAGCTTTTCGCTAATACTAGCGGTGCTAATGCCGCGCCATCTGTTGACTCATGGGTTGGATCTTGGACTGCCACTGCCATTGACTCACAAAACACTGTAGCTGGCGGCGGTGCCGTAGCAGGTTATTTCGGCCTCTCTTCGTCCACTGGTAACTCATCAGGACCTGTTGGCATCAATACCACTCCCGCCGAGCCAGCTACTGGCCCTGGTTTTCTGTTTGTCAGCGGCGGTGCCGGTCATCCCGGAGCCACAAGTTGGATTGCCGCTACGAGTGCTTACACTGTCAACACCGGCACCTATTCGATCAATGACATGTCCTTCTACTCCGGAAATAATTACACAACCTCGTTGGAACATTTTGTAGTCGAGATTGACAATAATTGGTATGCCACCGTGCAAACTTTCGGCAATGCTGCTGCCGTGACCAGTGCCGGTAATTTCGCCAGCCAAGCGCAACTGGATACATTCACTTGGACAACCGCCGCCAGTGCTTGGGAAATGTTGAACTATACTCCTGGCACCACGCTCACGGTTGGCAGCGTTTTGACATCAGCTCTTCCGGGAGACAACATCACCGCCTTCGGCCTGTATTCTGACGGAACTGGCGCCAACGCGACCACACGCGCTGATACCTTCGAAATTGACGCCACTCCCATTGCCGCTCCTGAACCGAGCAGTGTCGTCTTGGTATTGTCCGGTCTCGGTGTGCTGATGGGCCTGCGCCGTTCTCGCAAAGCCTGATTTTTTTTGAAAATTGTTTTTCCAGCGGGGCGAACCGGAGTCGGGTCGCCCCGTTTGTTTTTTTCAGAGAAATTGAAGTTAGTCCCAGAACAACACCGATAGACAAAGCGTTGGTCGAAAGCCGCTGAACCGGTTTGTTCTCCAACCAACAATGATAATGTTTCGGCTCTACGATCACTGGCATTGGATTGTGTAACGGAGCCATCATTTCATTGGTCTGCGCCGCTTCGATGGCAAAAAGGCTCGACGGTTTTGTTGGGAGATACTTCCTGCAATTCTACATTGGCCTTTGGTATTACCCCCTCGAAAGAGGGATGGTAGAAAGCATTAAGGCATGTATGATGCAATATATCAATCCATTTTGAATGCGTAAAACATTTTACCACATTTGATTTTGTTGTGTCAGACCAGAACAAACCCAAACACCCAATAGCACTATGAAAAACATAAAAGTTCAACGCTCCATTAATTATCCGGCCGTTTCCTCCAGGCTGGGTTGCGCTATCCTTTCCCGCTCGCTCCTTTTTTTTGCGGTATTGTTGATATCAACCACGATTGGGAGAACGCAGACGCTTCAACTTCGGTTCCCCTTTATGCAAACTCATGGGAGCGGAACCACCACGCCGAGTGATACCAGCTCCGGCGCCATCAGTGCCGCCATGACGATGTATAATCCCGCCGGAACGGTGGCAACCGACCTAAATGGTGCCGCCGGAACCGGGGTAACCAACAATGTTGCGGTCAATAATACTGCGGCGATGGATTTCACGACCAATTATACACCTTCTCAAACAAACCAGCCTGCCGCCAGTAACGCGGGCGACACCGCGAATGGCAACGGGGTGGTCGCGGTTGACCTGGCAGATGCGACCCTTGGCTCTAGCTTGGGCAGTGGCGGAACCATCAGCCAGTTCGTAATCACGATGTGGTTCAAGCAGCAAGCGATGATCCCTAACGGGGGCACCGTCGGACCGCGGCTATGGATTTTGAATGCCGGATCTGCCGGTGTGGATTCTGGCGCCAACGCCAACACTCTGGGTTTGAAGTTTCAGCAAAACAATCAACTTTATTTTCAATTCGGAACCGATGGAACTACTGTAGGTCCGGCTCTATCAGCCCCTTTCCCAACAAATAAATGGTTATTTGTTGCCATCGCCTATGACGGGACAAATGCATCAATGTATTATGGTTCCGACACCGCTGCCGCGCAGGTAATTGGCTCGGCTGCATCACCGGGACGGTCGATTAACCTCGGTGGCACCGCATGTCTGGCCATTGGTAACCGCCACAGTGCTACTGCCAATGCGCGTGGGTTTAATGGTTGGATTAATGACTTCCGCTTTTACAACGGCATCGGCACTCCAGCTTTCGTGGAAAGCGTGCGGGAGGCGGCATTGGGCGGCCCCCCAAACATCAGTGGCATGTATCCGGATGGCACGACGCTCATGCAAGGCACAAACAAACTTGTCTTTAACGCCAGTTCTTTCAATGGAGCCAACATTACAAATGTGGATCTCGTCTTGAATGGCATTGATGTTTCAGGGAACTTGGTGACCAGCGGCCCAGCAAATAATTTAAGCTGTTCGTATACCGGCCTGACCCCTAATCAACCTGCTAATACAGCCGTCATAACCGTAATTGATAACCATGGGTTGTCCACCACTGCCTCCGCAACCTTTGACACCTTCAGCCCAACCAATTTCGTCGTAGAGGCGGAGGAATTTGACTTCAATTCCGGCCAGTTCATTGATAATCCTGATTATACGGATGGCAACCCCGCCGATGCCAACAGTTATTATGGTTTAGGCAGCGTGGAAGGAGTTGACACCCACAAGGGTGCCAATGCGGGCATTGGAGTCAACTGCTACCGCGATATTGGTGCCGGCACCGGCCTTACGACGCAGACGGGGGTTGCGGCGGGAGAACTATCCTGGCCAAAATTCTTTAATCTGTTTGATGGATCTGGCAATCCCATCGTTGGTCACATGGTTGGCGACTGGTCGAGCGGCGAGTGGCAAAATTATACCAAGACGTTTCCGGCGGGTAAATATAATGTCTATGCCCGCGTCTCCGCCGGAGTCGGCGCGACAATTACCTTCGCCCAAGTCACCGGCGGGGTGGGAACCGCAAGCCAGACAACGACAAACCTTGGCACATTTAGCTTTACGGATTCCAGTTACAGTCTTTTCAAGTATGTGCCACTGATTGATAGCTTGGGTAATCTGGCAGTTGTTAACCTGTCCGGAAAGAGCACGGTGCGTGCGACAACCGGCGGCGGAGCCAACGCGGATTTTTATATGTTCGTGCCGGCAAACACCAATCTGCCTGTTCTCAGCAGCCTATACCCAAGCGGAAAGTATCTTTTTGAGCCAACAAACAAATTTGTCTTCACGGTCAGTTCACCGATCACAACCATCAGCACCGCCAATATTCAGATGACATTAAATGGATCAAATGTTACGTCACAACTTGTGTTTAGTGGCGGACCATCGACTTGGAATGTCAGTTACACCGGGCTGTTGCTCAACCAAACTTATACAGCAGTCATTAGTGTTGTTGACGCCCTTGGCAATCCGATTCACGACACGATCACTATGGACACTTGGAACCCGGTGTTTCAGGTCGAGGCGGAAGATTTCGATTTCGACCCGTCTTCAAGTGCCATTTCTGACGGCACTGGCTTCCGTTACATTGATAATCCGGTGCCCACGGCTCCCGGGGTTCCTGCGTATAATAGTTATCAGGGCCAGGTGGGTGATGCTGGAATTGACGAGTTTCTCCAGAATGGTCTGCCGCCCTATGCTGGCGCCAGTCCGAACAATTATCGTCCAAATGATCCAATTGCGACCACCACAGTCACTGACACAGCGCGCCGCCAATTTAACGGTGGTGCCGTTGACTATAATGTCGGCTTTCTCGGATACGGCTTCTGGCAGACTTACACCAAGACATGGCCTGCCGGCACATACAATCTCTATGGCCGCATGGCATCCGGTGCCAACATTGGCACCATTCATGAATCCTGGCAAAATGTTCTTGCCGGATGGGGCTCTTCAAGTCAGGTGGTCCAGACTGTTGGCACGTTTGCCATACCGACGACCGGTGGTTACTCGGCTTATCTGTATGTGCCGTTGCTGGACAGGTTCGGTAATTATGCACAGCTGACTTTGGGAGGAACAAACTCCTTCCGGGCACTTGAGCTAACGGATGTAGGCAGTTATGGCCTCAATATTAACTTTTACATGTTGACTGCTCCCAGAACGGATCTTCCCCGCATTGACAATGTGTATCCGGACGGATCCACGCTCATGCAACCAGCCAGCACGCTCTCGTTCGTTGCGAGCAGCCTGACTTATGGCATTAATACCACCAATATTCAGGTAACGTTGAATGGAACCAATGTTTCCTCACAATTGAAATTCAGCGGATCCTCCGCCAGCTGGAACGTGAGTTATGCCGGGCTTCAGCCTAACACGGCTTACAGTGCTGTCATTTCCATAACTGACACGACCAACCAAAACCACACCGCGACGGTCAACTTTGACACGTTCAACCCCAATAACTTCACATGGGAAGCGGAAGACTGGGACTTAAATCCCGCCAGCAGCCCTACTCCTAATGGCAGCGGCCTGCGTTACATTGATAATCCGGTGCCGACTTCCGGCACAGCGACCAACAGTTATTTCGGACAAATTGGCAGTCCTGGGATTGATGAATCTACGATATTCCAAAACATTCTTGGCACCTATAACTATCGGGCGTCAGATTTCGTCTCCACTGAAGTTACCAGTGATACAGCGCGGACGAAATACCAAAATGCCCAGTTGCAAAACGTCGATCCCGGCATTGTGGATTATGATGTCAATTATTGGACGAATGGCGCATGGATAAACTATACCCGCACATTCCCAGCTGGAAGTTATTTTCTCTATGCCCGGTTGTCTGCAGGCAATGGCGCTTTCAGCCTGTCCTGCGCACAAGTGACCAGCGGAGCCGGCACTGGCAGCCAAGTAACACAACCGTTAGGCAATTTCACAGGTTCCGGCACCAGCTTTGCCAACTGGCAATATGTGCAGCTGATCAACACCAATACAGGTTCGCCGGTGGTTCTTTCTCTTGGTGGGGTTGAGACCCTGCAAATGACCGGTGACTACAACGAGGATGCCAACTTTTTCACGCTGGTGCCCATTGTGCCAACTGTTACTGCATCAGTCAGTGGTCCTAACATTATACTTTCGTTCCCCACACTTTCCGGGGCGAACTATACAGTCTATTACAAAAACAACCTGACAGACCCAAGCTGGACGCAGTTGGGAAGCCAGATATCCGGTGACGGCACAGTCAAATCTGTTTCTGATGCCATAAGCGGCAAACGTTTCTACCGACTGGCGATTCCATGACCGACAATAGATAACTATTCTAATTGCTGCTGGCGTCGAGTTGAAGCTGTGCTGGCAATTAATTCATAATCCTAAGATTAATATGAAAAGGTCAATTGCGAAACGGATCACGCCAGAAACACCCGACCATCACTTAAATCAAACTGGTGAATTGGTTCCAAGTCAGGTGGCCGGCTTTGGAAAACGAGGTTTCACCCTGATTGAGTTGCTCGTGGTAATCGCCATCATTGCCATTCTTGCGGCAATGCTGTTGCCAGCTTTGGCAAACGCCAAGGAAAAGGCCAAACGCGCACAGTGCATTAACAATTTAAGGCAGATCGGCGTAGGAGATACCGTCTACGCCGGTGACAACGATGACAAAGTGGTTCAAGCACGACCGCAAAGCACGCAGGTTCCCGGAAGTAAAGCATGGGTGCAGCTGGACTTGAATATTGCCGATGCAAACGGACTGAAAACGGTAGGTTTGATGGTGCAGTCGAATGTGCCTTCCATCTGGACTTGCCCCAACCGTCGCAATTTTCCAAATTTTGACACAACCTATAGCGAATGGAACATTGGATACCAATATTTCGGCGGCATTACGACTTGGGTGAATCCGCTTTACACGGGCGGAACCCCGAGCTTAAGCCCTGTCAAACTTGGAAATGCCAAGCCGTGGTGGGCGCTTGCGGCGGATGCAATTGTCAAAGTTGACACAGGTTGGGGTGGTGTGCCGAGCAATGGTTATGATGCTGAAAATTATGTGAACATACCTCCGCACAAGAATGGCGGTTCACAAGTTCCGGCGGGTGGCAACGAAGTGTTTTGTGATGGTTCTGCTCAATGGATTAAGTTGGCCCAAATGCGTTTTTTAACATCTTGGACCACTGATGGCAGCAGGAATTGCTATTTTTACCAGGATAGCAGCGACTTTCCTTCCTACATGGTTCTGCATATGAATTCAGGTCAAATGGTTCCTCAATGAAAGGTGCCTAAACTGGTTTGTGCATGATCTGTGCGCCCATTGCAAATCCAAATTATCAAACCCAAAGTGATTCGTGCCTCGTATGTTTTTCTGGCAACCTTCGGTTTGGTTGGTGTTTTGTCTGCCCAGCCTTATGTTCCTCCGGCCAGTCACCGCGCAGATGTGATTCTGGATTCTAATTGGCGGTTTATCCGGCAGGATGTTTCCGGAGCGCAAACCAACGGCTTTGACGATTCGTCGTGGACGAACCTGAACTTGCCGCACACTTGGAATAACTTGGATGGCCAGGATGGCGGCAATAATTACTATCGCGGCATCGGCTGGTATCGCACTCACCTTACGCCGGACGGCAGCTACACGAACCGTGAATCTTTTTTGAAGTTTGACGGCGCGTTTTCCGTTGCCGACGTCTGGGTTAATGGAAATTATCTGGGCGAACATCAGGGTGGCTTCGCGACGTTTGTGTTTGATGTCACGCCCTATCTTGTCGTGGGAGCGGACAATCTCATCGCGGTCAAAGTGAACAACGCGTTTAATTCAAACCTCCCGCCACTGTCGGCCGACTTCACATTTTTCGGCGGAATTTATCGGGATGTGCATTTGCTGGTGACCGACCCCGTTCAAATATCGCCGTTGGATTACGGTTCACCCGGGATTTATTTGAAAACAACTTCGGTAAATTCCGGTTTTGCAGACCTTCAAGTGACGGCTGTCCTTTCGAATGCCACAACGACGGCACAATCCTTGACCATTCGCACCGTGATTGCGGACGCAGCAACCAACATTGTCGCTGCCCTCACAAACATGGTGACATTGCCCGCGCAATCTTCGTCAGACGTGATTGCCGGCACAACCATCGCCAATCCGCATTTATGGGATGGCTTGAACGATCCGTATTTATACCAAACCTTTACCGAGGTATGGCGCGACACCAATCTCGTGGACGTTGTGGCGCAGCCATTGGGCTTCCGTTCGTTTTATGTGGATCCGACCAACGGATTTATTCTCAATGGCCGGCATTATGATTTGCATGGCGTGGACATGCATCAGGACTGGCTCAATTGCGGCTGGGCGCTGACTAATGCACAACGGGACGCCAACTTTGTGTTTCTCAAAGAAATCGGGGCGACATTTCTCCGGCTCTCGCATTACGAACACAATGATTATACCTATCAGCTTGCGGATCAAAACGGCATTTGCGTCTGGAGCGAGGTTCCGATCATCAATTATATCACCGAGTCGGCGGCGTTTTACACCAACTCCTTGCAGCAACTACGCGAAATGATCCGGCAAAGATACAATCATCCTTCCGTGATTTGCTGGAGCGTCTACAATGAGATCACCCTCGATGCCGGGCCGGTGACAACCAACCTGATCAACCAGGAAGTTCAACTGGTCTCGCAGGAAGACCCGACGCGTCCGTCAACCGCCGCCGCCAATACCAGCGACAACGATCCTTCAACTTTTTACACGCAACTGATCGCCTTTAACAAATACTACGGATGGTATTCAAGCCCGTTGAACGGAATCGGAGCCTGGGCGGACAACATCCACGCAACGTATCCAAACCGTTGCATCGGTGTCAGCGAATACGGTGCCGGTGCCAGCATCTATCAGCACAGCGAGGATCCAGCCTTTCCCACAAACACTTCCAGTAACTTTCATCCCGAGGAATGGCAGAACATTGTTCACGAAACCAACTGGCAGTTGATGGCCGCGCGTCCGTTTCTCTGGTGCAAACTGGTTTGGAATGAATTTGATTTTGCTTCCGATGGCCGCAACGAAGGCGACACGCCGGGACGAAATGACAAAGGACTCGTTACGTATGACCGGCAAACCCGCAAAGATGCCTTCTATTTTTACAAGGCCAACTGGACGACCAACCCGATGGTGTATATCACCGGCCATACTTTTACCAACCGCCTGACAAACGCCGTTACGGCAAAGGTTTATGCCAACTGCGATTCGGTCGAACTTCTTGTCAACGGCGTGTCGCAAGGCAGCGTCACCAGCACCAATTGTATTTTTACCTGGCCGATTGTTCTTTCCGGCGGAACTAATTCTATTCAAGCCGTCGGTGTCAAAGGCGGAATTGATGTCACCGATTCGCTGACATGGACGGCGCCAACTTCTCCGCCTGCTGTTGCCATTGTCAATCCCGCGACGCCTACGATTTATCTCAACAGCACTAATGTAGTGCTGTCCTTGTCGGCGACGGCGGTTGACTACGAATCAAATTCTCCGCCGGTGATGACAACGGCTTGGAGTCAAACCGGCGGACCCGGCATCATTACCTTTGGAAATGCCGCCGCGCTCACAACAACGGCAAGATTCAGCGCAAACGGAGTCTATAACCTGCAATTGCAAGCAACAAAAGGCTCTTTGACATCAAGCGCTGCATTGACCGTCGTCGTCGGCAATGTGCCGTATGGCCCGACGCTCAATATGAGATTTTCATTTGACGACGCCGGTCTCGGCACGACCACGCCCAGCGACACCGTCGGCGGAGGCGTGAATGTCACCTTGCAAATGATCAATCAAAGTGGCGGAGCGACCAATCTCCACGGAGCCGCCAATTCCGGGGTGGCGGGTTTGACCAATCCCAATCGCGCGTTGAATCTCTCCATGAACCCCAATCAAGGAACTACTTCCGGTGCCAGCGGTAATTTTGCCGCCGTCACCAATTCCGCTCTCGGTTTCGGAAACGTCAACAGCTTCGTGGTGACGATGTGGATGAAGCAGTCGTATTTTTTGCCGGCAAACATTGGCCCGCGCATGTTCGTGTTGGGCAACAGCACCAATAGCGATTGCGGCACGGCCAACAGCATTGGGATGAAATTTCAGGACGCGGCCGACTTGTATTTTTTTGTGAACACCGTTCAGGCGACGGCGGCGTTTGGCTCCAACCTGCCGACGAATGCCTGGATATTTGTGGCAATGGCTTATGACCAGACGAACGTGACGATTTATGAAGGCACCGACGTGACACCGGTGACGTTGATCAGCACCACGGCGGCCGCCGGGCAAACGGTTCCGCTGGGCAACGCGGCTTCGTTGTTTCTAGGCAATCGTCTGGATCGCGCCCGTTGTTTCGCCGGATGGATTGATGATTTTCGGTTTTACACCGGCGCGGGCGATTTGAGTTTTGTCGAAAGCGTGCGGCAGTCGGCATCGGGACCGTCAGGTTTAACCGCTGCGCCGGGAAACAACCAAGTAAGCTTAAGTTGGAATTCTTTGCCCGGCGCGACCAGTTACAACATTAAACGTTCAACCGTGAGCGGCGGTTCTTACAGCGTGATTTCGACAGCCGGAACAGTCACCGGAACAAATTTTATTGATTTGACGGCGAGCAACGGCGCGACTTATTATTACGTTGTTTCGGCGGCGACTTCCATCAGCGCCTCGGCGGAAACGGCAAATACTGCGACCGAAGCCGCCGTGACACTTGCAACGCCGACACCGGCGCCGACCGCCAATTACAACAGCCCGATGTATGCGGGCATGACTTTGTATCTGACCGCCTCGACTATTTCGGGAGCCACTTACAACTGGACGGGGCCAAATAATTTCGTTTCGATGAATCAAAATCCATCCATTGTCAATGCGAGTCCAAATGCATCCGGCATTTACAGCGTGACGGCGACGGTCGCCGGCTTGACTTCTGCGCCCGGAACCGTGGCCGTGACGGTCAATCCGCCGCTGATATTTTCGATTCAAACTGCCTCCGGCAATCTCATCCTCAACTGGCCATATGGCTCGCTGCAATCGGCGACGAATCTTTTCGGGCCGTGGACCAACGTCACCGGCGCGGCATCGCCGCTGACAAATATGCCGAACGCGCCGCAGCAATTTTACCGGGTTTTGCTGCAATGAATCCGTTGGCTTCGGCCAAGAAAAATCTGGACTTTGTCGAGCCGGGAAATTGTAATGAGTTAATAAATCGAAAAGTTAAAACCAAAGATTGGTCTACCGTTCACCGGCGATTTGTTTCGGTGGCGCTATGGGTCGCAACCTGTTTTTTGATTTCAGCCGGCTCTACTTCTGCGCAAGGAACAAACGAGGTTTTGACAAACGCAGTTGATGTCATATCCCTGCCGGCAGAACAGGCTTCACATTTTCTAAAAGTCAGAGTGACAGGTGTAGTCACCGCGTCAGATCCGGCCTTGAAGGGCAGATTCTTTCTTCAAGATTCATCCGGTGGGGTGTTTGTGGATAACGCGCGTGGCCTTCGCCCTGAGCCTGGCGAATTGGTTGAAGTTTCCGGTATAACCTACGCCGGTGCTTACGCCCCGACCATCACGGCGCCGCGTGTGAAGCAAATTGGGTTCGCACCGCTGCCGCCGGCAAAACCCGTTTCTGTTGAACAATTGATGTCGGGTTCCGAAGACAGCCAGCGAATTGAAATTTCCGGCATGGTTAGAGATGTGCAATTGGATGGCACCCGGCTGGCAATTGACCTGGTGGAGGGCAGATACCGCTTTCGAGCTTTTGTGACGGTTCCGGAAAATTTTCAGTTTCAAAAATTGATCGGGGCGGAGGTTCGCATCAGCGGCACCGCAGCGGAAGCTCACAATCGCTCGTTGAGGCAGTTGATCTTCGTGGAAGTTTACATTCCCAATCTTGCGGATTTGGTGGTTGAAACACCGGAATTGACCGACCCGTTTGACAAACCTTTAATCCCGCTCAATAAACTCGCGCAATACCGGCGGGATAATTCACTGGGCCAGCGGGTTCATGTTCGGGGCGTTGTTACCTATCAAAAACCCGGTGAATATGTTTTCCTGCAGGATGCCAGCGGCGGCCTTCAACTTCATACCCGCCAATCTGAGATTTTCCAGCCGGGAGAGATTGTTGAGGCGGTTGGTTTTACGAGTTTTGAAAATTACCTTCCAGTCTTGCAGGATGCCACTTTTCGAGAAACCAAGGAACCGAAGACGCCAATACAACCCAGGCCTGTATCCATTGAAGAATTGCAAAACGGCCTGCATAACGGGGAATACGTTTCACTCACCGGCCAGTTGATTGAACGAACGGCCAAGCGTGAAGAACGGTCAAACAACACATCGTCTGACATCACGACTGTTCTGGTTCTGCAAGGCAGCAACTTCACGTTCACTGCTGAAGCGGATGATGTTCAGGGCCGGCATGAATTGGAAACGATCCCGATTGGCAGCATGGTGGAAGTAAGCGGGATCAGCCTGACGGAGATAGACAGCTTTGGCAAGCTGAAGTCGTTTGAGGTTCTAATGCCGGGTTCCGGGGATTTTAAAATTCTCAAGAAGCCAAGCTGGTTTACGCCTCAACGTCTCTTGATCGGCTTTTCATTCGTTTGCAGCGTGCTGATCGTGATCTTGAGCTGGACCATAATGGTTTCGCGGAAAAATATGGTTTTGAAAGTTTTGATTAACGAGCGGGAAACGGCTCAAAAGGAGTTGCAACTGGCTCATGATCAACTTGAGGAACGCGTCAAGGAACGGACGGCGGAATTGAAATTTCAGATTACCGCGCGCAAGGAATCGGAGTTGCAATTCAAAGCCGTTCTGGCGGAAAGAACTCGTCTGGCCCAGGAACTCCACGACACCGTTGAACAGACGCTTACGGGTCTGGCCTTGCAGTTGGACACGTCAGCCAAGCTCTATGTGCAAAATCCAGCCGACGCACTCAGCCATCTTGAGCTTGCCCGCAAACTAATGTCCCGAAGCCAAACAGAGGTCCGTCAGTCGGTTTGGGATTTGAGACAATTGGTGCAGGAACATTTCGATCTGCGAAGTGCTTTGCTGGAAAGCTCCCGGCAGATTGCCGGCGATGCCAACATCCATGTTGATCTCGAAACCAAGGGCCAGCCACGCCCGTTGCCGGAAGTCATCGAGGAAAATTTCCTGCGCATCACTCATGAGGCGCTAACCAATGTTGTCAAGCATTCCCGGGCAACCTTGGTGAACATTCATTTGGAATTTGAACTACAGCAGGTGGTTTTGCGAATTCGGGATAATGGCCGGGGATTTGATCCGCAGAATGCCGCCGGCCCGAAGGATGGCCATTTTGGTCATTTGGGCATTTTGGAAAGAGTTAAGCGGCTCAATGGACATTTTGAACTGATCAGCGCACCCGGGCAAGGGACGACTGTGCAGGTCGGAATTCCATTAAATCCAGATCAGAAAACGCCTTCGGAGACACTTCAGTTTGCAACCTTCCCATGAAGAACCCGGATAAAATTCGCATCCTGATTGCTGACGATCATTATATCGTCAGAATCGGGTTGATTGCGCTGGTGAACACGGAACCGGATATGGAAGTGGTGGCGGAGGCGGCCGATGGTGTTCAGGCGCTCGAACTCTTTGGAAAATTTCATCCTGACCTCGCGTTATTGGACATGCGGATGCCGATTAAAAACGGCATTCAAGCCACGATCGAGATCAAGGCCAAATTTCCCGCGGCAAAGGTCTTGATGCTGACCGCATTTGACGGTGACGAAGAAATTCATAAGGCGCTGCAAGCCGGTGCCGAAGGTTATGTGTTTAAAAATTCCTCCGGTGAAAAACTCATTCCGGCGCTGCGATCGGTGCTGGCCGGCCAGTACTGGATTCCAAAGGAAGTTGCCAGCCGGCTGGCTTCCCGGAAATTATTTGAAGAATTAACCCAGCGCGAAATCCAAATCTTAAACGTGCTGGCCAAGGGACTGGCAAACAAGGAAATCGCCGATATCCTAAAAATTTCTGAATATACGGTGAAAGACCATTTGAAAAACATCCTCGCCAAGCTTCATGTGTCAGACCGAACCGAAGCGGTCACAACGGCAATTCAACGGGGAATCATTCATCTGTAAATGTCTTGAGACAGTCTGCCCGTTAAGCAAGACCTGCTGTCCTATCTGATGCGCATCCCCCCCGAAAGAGGGATGATAAAAATTCGGACAAGACCTAACATTGCAACGATTTCAGACGGGTCAAATGGTTGCCGGTTTTTTATTAACAAATGTGCGCAACTTACTGGATCGTAATGGCAGATAAAGCGATGAAAATGCTACGCAACGACTTTATACGGAACTGTGTGTTCTTCATTCAGGCCGAGACTGGACGCTCATGAAATTTTGGTGCGAAGCTGTCCGCCGAGGTGGTTGGCATAAAATGAAACTGCCGGCAGTTTATTAATAACAAGGCAAGCGATGAAATTTTCTTTTAAAAAGTTGCTGGTTTTCAACCTGATTTATTTTGGCGTAGCCGGGTCAATTGTTGCCAAGCAGTATGTTCCTCCCGCCAATCATCGCAAGGACATCAATTTGGATTCCGGCTGGCGATTTATCCGACAGGATGTCGCTGCAGCCCAAAGCACCAACTTTGATGATACAACTTGGGCAAAGCTAAGCTTGCCGCATACGTGGAATAATCTCGACGGGCAGGAAAGCGGGGAGACTTATTATCGCGGCATCGGATGGTATCGGAAACATTGTATGGTGGACAAAGGCCTTGCTGGCCGTCATTTCTTTCTAAAATTTGACGGCGCATCTTTTGTCGCCGATGTCTATGTCAATGGCAGCTTCATCGGTGAACATCAAGCCGGGTTTTCAGCGTTTGTTTACGATGTTACCCCCTACCTTGATATCGGCGGGGATAATCTGATTGCCGTGAAGGTTAACAACGCTGTCAACACAAACATTCCTCCGTTGTCCGCAGACTTCACATTCTTCGGCGGTCTGTATCGTGACGTCCATCTGCTCGTTACCGACCCGGTGCAGATATCCCCGCTGGACTATGGGTCTCCGGGAATCTATTTAAAAACGACCAGTGTCAGCTCCAATTCCGCGAATCTGCAAGTGACCGCCATTCTTTCAAATTCCACTGCGGTAACGCAGTTGGTAACAGTCCGAAATATTGTTACCGATGCGGCGACAAATGTTGTGGCCGTTCTTACCAAGGTTGTGATGCTGCCGCCGGCGGCGGCGTCAAATGTTGTCGCTTCTACAACAATTGCCAGGCCGCACTTGTGGAATGGGCTTTCAGATCCGTATCTGTATCAGACTTTCACGGAAGTTCGGAAGGGTTCAAGGGTGGTTGACTTGGTGATACAGCCGTTGGGTTTTCGTTACTATACTGTGGATGCCAACAAAGGATTTTTCTTGAACGGCCGGCATTATGATTTGCACGGCGTGAGCATGCATCAAGACTGGGTGGATCACGGCTGGGCGATTACTGATTCAGAGCGAAATACAAACTTTATGTTTCTGAAAGAGATTGGGGCCACGGCTGTTCGTCTGTCGCACTACGAGCAAAATGATTATATTTATCAAATGGCAGATCGAAATGGGATTGTTCTCTGGACCGAGCTTCCGCTCGTAAACCGCATTACCGAATCGCCCGCGTTTTACGACAGTGCCAAGCAGCAGCTGATCGAACTGATCCGTCAGCGTTATAATCATCCGTCGGTGATTTGCTGGGGCGTTTTTAATGAGGTTACCCTCAAACCTGGTCCGAGGCCGGTCAACCTCGTTCGCCAGTTGGCCGCCCTTGCCGCGCAGGAGGATTCCACGCGTCCTTCCGCTTCCGCCGCCAATTCACGCGATGATGAACCATCCAGTTGGTGCACCGAACTAAATGCCTTCAACAAGTATTTCGGCTGGTATAACGACACGATGGAAGAATTTGGCCCGTGGCTTGATGCCATCCACACGAAATATCCTGAAAGACGAATTGGCATAACCGAATATGGTGCTGGTGCCAGCATCCATCAACACAGCGAGGATCCGGTGCAAGAGCCCGCCCAGTCCGGCCATTATCATCCCGAGGAATACCAGAATCTATTTCACGAAACTTACTGGCAGGCATTGCAGGCGCGCCCTTTTATATGGTGCAAGTTTGTTTGGAACATGTTTGATTTCGCCGTTGGCGGGCGTAATGAAGGGGACACCCCGGGACGCAATGACAAAGGGTTGGTGACGTATGACCGCCAAGTTCGAAAAGATGCCTTCTATTTTTACAAGGCCAACTGGACGACGAATCCGATGGTTTACATCACCGGACATACCTTTACCAACCGACAAACGAACAGCGTCACTGCCAAGGTTTACGCCAACTGTGATTCAGTCGAACTTTTCGTTAACGGAACTTCGCAGGGCGGCATAACCAGCACGAACTGTATTTTTACCTGGCCGGTGACACTGTCCAGTGGAACAAACCTTGTTAAAGCGATTGGCAATAAGGGCAAGGTTCAAGTCAGCGACACGTTGGAATGGTGCGCCCCAGTTTTGAAATTATCAGACAAGGTAAGCAAATTGGCCGATGGTGAATCCACCAAAGACTCTCTGGATTCGTCAAATGTTTCAAGTAGTGCCCTGCCATCGTCAGCTTCCGCACAAATTAGCCAGAAAAATAAAGAGAGAGAAGAATAAAAACACAGAACGGCGTTTTCGGCGATCTGTTTCAAGTGTGATTTCCTGAAGGAACAGGACATTCTGGGCGAAGTCGGGGCTCGCGCATTAAAGCAGGCATTGAGTTTTCAATTGGATCACCCGTTAAAAAAGGAATAAGACACAAATGGCTGCGCGGATGAAAACCAGCCGGCGGCGGTGGGCCGGTTACCGCTTCACACACAACAAAATCATCAGATCCAAGGCGAAGAAAATCACGATGATGATTTCCAGCCACAACATCCGCTGCTCATTCACTTCCGCGTGGACGACGCTGTAAAGTTTGTCGAGCTGGGCGAGCCGTTGCTCCACGCTGGCGCGCCATTGATCCAGGTAAAAACGGTCGCGCGCGCCGAGGTAAACGCGGGCGAGATACCAGTCCCCGAAGAATTTGGTAATGTGCGTGACCTCGTCGGTGAGCTTCGCCACGTCTACGCGGAACCGGCGCAGATGCTGCAGCGTTTTGTTGGCCGCGCCGAACAATGGCATGGGCCGGCGCTCCAGATCGTTGTAAGCCCGGTCGAGATACTTGTCCAGCCGCTGATCCATCATGCGGAACTCCTCCAATTGCAGGTTCGCCAGCTCCAGCGCGTATAACACGTCGTCCACATAGCCCGTCAAATCCACCACCAGCGCGGCGTCCCAGTCAATCACCACCAGGTCGGAGTTCTCAAACGAACGCTGGATGCGCAGCACCTCGTTCACCTGCGGCTCGCTTAACTTCTCCGCCGCCGTCTCGGTGAGCAGCCCGGCCACGTCTCGCCGCTGTTCGGCCAGCCACGCGTTTGCGTCCTTCGCGCCGTCCAGATCGGTGAGGCAAAACACCGTGTAGGCTTCCGGCGGCGGTGGAAATTCCGTGCGGCCCACCAGCGAGTCTTTCAAGCCGTCGCAGACTTTCGCGCAAAAATCCAGCGCCACGGCATCCAGCGTCAGCCCGCTCTCCAGTTGCGGGTTGTGAAACCGCATCAGCTCGCCGGGCGCGGCGGCCGCGAACGCCGCCCGCATCATCACCGTCACCACGCCCACGTCGTAAATGCGGATCAACGGCTGCACCGGCGCGCCGTGCAGGGACGCCGCCAGCGGAGGAGGTTCAATGGCCAGCGGCTTGTAGAGCGGCATGTCCTTGGGCAGCGTCCGGTCCATGCGGATCTCAAACGGGAACGGCTTGGCCGACAGGATTTCATGCACCCGCGACGAGATAATTTCGTTGGCCACGTCAAACGCATAGAGAAATACAACTTCACCTTTCATGCGATTGAAACCTAACCCAATGCCGCAGTTTGTCGAGGCATGCAAAACGGGCATAATTGATTCAAACACACGTCTTGAATCACGAGCGGTTCTGGCTCCCAGCGCACACATGGCCGACAGCCGGTGCCATCTTCCCAAGCCATTACTCACAGACAAGGTTGGACGGAAATTCAGATACAAGAGGGTGGCAGGACTCTCCCTGTTCCGCAGAGCTTGCGCAACCGTCGCGGCAGGTCGAGGCGACGAGGGAAAGTTTTCGCGGGTTTGGTGATTTACTGCACAATGAATCTGTGTCCATCTGTGGCCGGAACATGGCCGGAGTGTATCCCTGCGTTGGATTGAAACTATCTGGCGACCGTTGTCTCCGTTTGCCAGCCGCCGCCGAGGGCGCGGTAAAGTTGCACAACGGCGAGCAGTTGGTTGAGCTGAAATTGCACGAGGCTGTTTTCCGCCGGGAAGAGCAGTTGCTGCTCCTGCAAAACCTCATAGTAATCCGCGCTGCCCATGCGGTAGCGTTCCATCGAGATTTTCACGGCAATTTTGTAGGCTTCAACGGCCCGGCTTTGCTCCGTTCGTGCGCCGGCGGATTTTTCCCTCGAAATCAAGGCATTGGAAACTTCCTGAAAGGCATTCAGCACGGTTTGTTGATACTGCAACGCATATTGGTCACGCACGGCGCGGGCCTGCGCGTATTGGGCGCGAAGCTGGCCACCATGAAACAGCGGCCCGGTCAGACCGGCGGCGATGCCCCAGGCCACACCGCCGTCGGAGGTGAACGCGGAAAGTTCCGGGCTGACGGCGCCAAACAAACCCGTGAGATCCAGTTGCGGAAAAAAGTCGGCTTTAGCCACGCCGACCTCTGCGTTGGCCGAACGCAATTGCTGTTCGGCTTCACGGATGTCCGGGCGTCTTTCCAGCAAGGCGGACGGCAAACCGGCCGGAACCTCCGGCGGTATCTGTCCTTCGAGCGAAGCGGTTTCGCGCAAAATTGCGCCCGGATTTTCTCCGAGCAGGACGCTCAATTGATTTTCCTGCAAGGCGATCTGTTGTTCGAGTTCGGGAATAGTCGCGGCGGAGGCGTCCATCAGCGCTTCGGCGGATGAAGTTTCCAAGATTGACGCCACGCCGCCTCGCAACCGCTGGTTGAATATTTTCAGGCTTTCGCCGAACGAATTGGTGCTTTGCCGCGCGATGTCAAGCTGCTGGTCCAGCGCAAGCAATTGAAAATAATCCTGGGCGGCCTCGGCGATGAGGGAGATGGTCACGTCGCGCCGGGCTTCTTCGCTCGCCAGAAATTGCGCGCGGGCGGATTCATTCAACCGGCGGATGCGTCCCCACAAATCAATTTCCCACGAGGCGTTCACGTCGGCGGCAAAGACATCGCCGACGGTGCCGGATGGCGACGGGGTGTTTCCGCTCCCGATATTTTGCCCGCGGCCGGCGATGGCGGCGTAATTCACCTGCGGGAAGAAACCGGCCCGCGCCTGCGCGGCGAGGGCGCGCGCCTGCTCGACACGCGTGACGGCAATGCGCAAATCGTAATTATTGGTGAGCGCGGTGCGGATCAGGCTTTGCAACGTGTCATCATGAAAAACCTGCCACCACGGAAGACTGGCGAACGAATTGGTGGAAACATCGGTTTCGCCGCGAAACGTTGCCGGCGCATTGATGGGGGGACGCTTGTAATCGGAACCGACCGCGCAGCCGCCAACCAAAATCGAAAGTCCGAAGCCCAAAGTCCAAAGTCCAACGTCACGAGCCTTTGGCAGATTTGGGGCTTTGAACACGAGGCTTTGGATCAACTTTTTCATCCGTTCGGCTCCGGCGGTTTCGGTGCATGTTCTTCCCGGGTTTTTTTACTGAAACGCGCCGCCACTTTTTCGACCACGGAAAAAGTGACTGGCACGATAAAAATATCCACCAGCGTCGCGCCCAACATGCCGCCGATGACCACCGTGCCAAGCGTCTGGCGCGACATGCCGCCGGAACCGGACGCGAGCCAGAGTGGCAGACAGCCCAGAATAAATGCAAACGACGTCATCAAAATCGGGCGCAGCCGGATGCGCGCACCAGTCATGGCGGCCTCGGCAATCGGTTTACCTTTTTCGTATTCAATTTTGGCGAAGGAAATGATGAGGATGGCGTTTTTTGCGGCGAGGCCGATGAGCATGATCAAACCGATCTGCACATAAACGTTGTTTTGAAAGCCGCGCAGGGTCAATGCCAGGAACGCGCCCAAAATGGCCGTGGGCGTGCCGAGCAGCACGCTCACCGGCAACGACCAGCTTTCAAATTGCGCGGCGAGAATCAGAAAAACGCACAGGACCGAAAGGCTGAAAATAAGCACGGGTGAAACGCCTTCCGCCGCCTGCTGTTCCTGGAATGACATGCCGAAATAATCGTGGCCGATTCCCGGCGGCATGGTTTGCGCAAAAACTTCCTCAAGCGCTTTCGTGGCCTGACCGTCGCTGTAACCGGGCGCCGCCGCGCCGTTGATCTGCGCGCAGGTATATTCGTTGTAGTGCATGACGAATTCGGGCCCGGTGCGATGCTGGATTTCCGTGAATGTCGAGAGCGGAACGGCTTGTCCCTTATTGTTGCGCACGTAAAATTGCAAAAGATTTTCGGCGTGAGTGCGATATTCAGCTTCGGCTTCCAGATACACCTGCCATTGCCGCCCGAAGCGGTTGAAATAATTCACAAAATATCCGCCCATGA
>CAZIFP010000002.1:0-32167 GCA_964538105.1 uncultured Bifidobacteriaceae bacterium | reverse complement strand
CGCCTGTTCAAATGCGCGGAAGGCTTGCCGCTGCCTGCTGCCAGGCACATTGCCCGCCCGTCCTTATTGGCTGGAATTCATTGTTGCCTTATGTCAATTGATGATCGTCCCTGCTGAACATGACTTAAATTAGTTTAATTTTGAGAATTATCAGCGTGCCTGGCCGGAACCACCGGAATCGTGGTCAAACGTAAATGCGTAGCGCCGTAGGGAACAAATAATTTGGTCGTTTGCTGGTCTTCGGCCGGCTCATCATTGGTCACCGGCAGGCCTGACGGCTCGTTCAAAAAACTTCTGTCTTTATCCGTTGGCAACCCCCAATCGGTTAGCTGACAAACTGGAACTTCGAGTCGCACTGGAGTTTGATTTTCGAGGAATGGGTTGTCCGTCATGCCCGATTCGACAACCTGGATTTTCGACAAATTATTTTTCTGTGCCGCATTGAAACCGTAACGCCAGTCGCTTTGAGGCAAGAACTCAACTTCGGGAAATCCCTGGATGTCGTGGCCAGCCATAAAAGCTCTGATGTTGTCGGGATCACTGCTGTGCGCCACGCGCTTTTCGTCAATCTGGAGGGAATAGACCAGCGGTCCGCGCACGAAACAGACGCTTTGGCCGTGAAACCAATCTTCAACTCCCACGGTCATGGGTAGTTTCAAATTCACGACGTCGCCGTCGCGGAATTCTTTTTTTACCGAGGCAAACGCTCCCGCTTTGGGCGTTTTGCGCAGGTCGTTTCCGTTCACCTGAATCGTCGCGTTGCTGCACCATTCGGGGATGCGGAACTGGAAGTTGAATTTGACCGGCACGGCGGTTTTTATCAGAAACGAAATGGAGTCGCGAAAAGGATAATCCGTTTCTTCCGTGACGGTAATTTTTTTCCCGGCGACGGTGGTGGTGAGTTCGCTCGGCCCGTAATAAACCGCAGCGAGACCGCCGTCCTGTGGGCGCATCCACATGCGGATGACGTAATTCGGCATGGCGCGGTTGATGTTGCCGGCGCAGCATTCCGTGTCGTGCGCCGCCCGATAAGTCATGCGCGTGGGCCAGTGCGGCGTGTGGCTGTTGGTGGCGGCAATCACCATCTGGTTCACGGCGGAAAAATATTGAAGCTGCTTGAAATCTTTCGTCACCGCGCCGGGCAGCGCGTTGAACGTGGTGCGTTCAATCAAATCAGCATAGCGTGGTTCGCCTGTCGCCATGAACATATAACCCAGACTCCATGACCAGTCGGTGATGTCGCAGCTTTCATGGACCGAATAAAACGCCGCCGGCCCCAAGTGCTCCGAGCTGACAATGCCGCCGTCGGGCATGAGGCTGTTGTCCAAAACTTTTTCATAAGCCCGTTTTGCCAGTCGCAGCGCTTCCGTTTTGCCAGTGTAGGAATACATCAGCGGCAGGCATTTTAATTCTTCTGCCGCCGTGACGCCGTGTTCGTGGAATGGAGTCTCGATTTGAATTTTTGCCGTCGTGCAGAATGAATTGGTGTCGTTCAAATAGTCGCCATACACCTTGCGGCAAAGTTCCAGCAGGCGCGGGTCTCCGGTCAGGCCGTATAGATAAAACGCCTCTTCAAAATTTGCGCCGCTGCGTCCGCCTTGCTCAATCTCACCGGCACTCGTCAACAGCCAGTTTTTCATCGTTGTCGCCACGCGCGGATCTCCGGTCGCTGAAAATTGTGCCATCAACGCGCGCCCCACCACCGCGTTGGGCCAGCACCAGTGTGAGCCACCGTAGTTGGTGCCGGTCGAGTGGTCCAGAATGTAATTGAGATTGGCGTCGCGCCTTTTGCCGATGGCATCATCGTTGATGAGCCAGCTCAAGCGCGTGGTGGCGTCCACATAGTAAGCTGACTGTTCGTATGGCCACCAGTCCTTCCAATATTTGTCTTTGACCGGCGGCGGCGGGATGACGCCGGCATACATGCAGGTGTCGTAAGGGTAGGACATGTTTTCAGGATGCCCGGTCAAACCCTGCGCCTGCCGCTTCAGCCATTCTTGAATCCAGCCGCGCGGCTGAACCGAGCCGACCGGCAATTCCGAAAATTGCCCGTAATACCTGACCTTGAATTGTCCCGGCACTGACGCAGCCAACGCGGGTTGAAGCAGTGCCAAGCTGTTGCCGGCCAGTCCAAATATTAGAGCAGCGGTGATGAAGCTTCGATTGAATCTCATTTTATCTCTGGTTCTTAATATAGAAGTTCAGCAGCCTGACCAGCCCCCAAAAACTGGGGCATCTGATTTTGTTGTGGCGATGAAACTGTCGTTTGTTTCATACTCGCGCCATGCAACCAGCCGCGAGAACTCTCCTCTTTTGGCTGGGGTTGTTCCTCAGCCCGGCACTGCCACCATTTGTGTGTGCAAATGTAGACGATTCCGCAGGCCAGGATTATGTTGTCAAACTCTGGGGTGCGGATGAAGGCTTGACCGAAAGCTCGGTCACGGATGTCGCGCAAACCCCGGAAGGCTATTTATGGGTCGGCACGCTCTTTGGCAGCGTGCTGCGTTTCGATGGCACGCGCTTCGCCAAATACAACTCCGCGAACACGCCGGTATTTTCACAGAAATGGGGCGTGCCCCGGCTCATGGTGGACCAGGCAGGCACGCTTTGGATCAGCATGGTTGATGGCGGCTTGACCACGTGGGACAAACAAGGTTTCCGCTCGGTGTTCAACAGCACCAACCGGCCCGCCCGCTTGTTGTGGTCGGCGCCGGGCACGGTCATTTTTATCTATGGCGACGGGAGATTGCTGGCGGGCCAAAAAACGCGCGAGCAATGGAACTGGCAGACGGTGACGCCGCCGGATGTTTCGTCGCAGGGTCAGCAATGCGCTGATGCCGAAGGCCGGATTTGGTATTTGCAAAGCGAAAACAAAATTGGCATCTGGAGCGGCCAGGAAACCAAAACCCTCGCACTGACGGCAGGGCTGGAAGATCAGATCCTCAAAGTGCTGGCCGCCGACGCGCAGGGACGAATTTGGATTGGCACGGACCAGACCCTGGCCGTGTGGCGGACGAATCATTTTGAAGTGATGACACCGACCAATGGCGAGGCCGTGCTGGACGTGAAGAGAATTGTTCCCTCCGGCGGCGGCACTATCTGGGTGGAAGCCAACGGCCGGATGCGGCGTTGCGCCGGACGGCAATGGCTGTCCGAATCCGATGGCTGGAACCGCGAACTCGGCGGAAGGACTTCGTTGCACTTTGTGCAGGGCGACAGCGAAGGCGGTTTGTGGGCCGGCGCCGGTGATCTGGGATTGATCCACGTTGCCGCGGACGGCGCCTTCCAGCGCCTGACCACGCGGGATGGATTGCCCAGCAATGTGGTTCACTTTGCCTATGAGGATCACGACGGAAACATCTGGACGGGTTACGAACGGGGCGGCTTGGTGCAGTTGCGGAGGCGATTATTCGGGATCATCGGGAAGGAACAAGGGTTGGGTGACAGCCTGATCAACACCGTGTGCGAAGACGCTCACGGTGCCGTGTGGATTGGCACGCACAGCGGCATCGTAGGCCGTTATGAGAACGGCGTCTGCACGAACATCGTTTTGCAAGGATCCGGACGCACGCAAGACAGTTGCGTTGTGGCCGACGCGCGCGGACGGGTTTGGATTGGCGCGCAGGGCATCGGCCTGTTGATGTCAGAAGCCGGACAGTTGCAGCCAATCGCCACGGAGACGCAACTGAAGAGTTATCCGCGTCTGCTGTTGCCATGCCGCGATGGCCGCCTCTGGGTCGGAACACTTTCTTCCATCATCAGCGTCACGAATGGAAATCTTTCCTTTGAATACGCCTCGCAAAGCACAGGCGGTCACCCGACGGCGCTGGCGGAGGCGGCAGACGGCACGGTTTGGGCGGGAACACTGGACGGACTGCTCATGCGCTGGGACGGCAAACAATTTGTCCCGCTATCGCCGCCGGATCGGAATTCGCTGGGACGAATCTGGGCGTTGTGGGCGGCTCCAGACGGCAGCTTGTGGGCGGGCACGGAGCAAGGCGGTTTGTTGCACTGGAGCAACGGCAAATTTTTCCGATATACGATGAAGAACGGGCTGCCTTCAGACAGCATCGTTCAGATTTTGGGCGACGCCGCTGGCAATCTGTGGCTGGGAACGCGCGCCGGCATCGCCCGCATCCCCGCCGCCGCACTGGCACAATTCGAACGCGGCAAATTGGACGAACTGCCGGTGAGTGTCTATGGGCGGTCGGACGGTTTGCAGACGATTGGCAGCGCGATTGTCTACCAGCCGAACTGCTGGCGCGGGCGGGACGGCTCCTTGTTTTTTGCCATGGCAAACAGCGTGGCGACGGTGAATCCGGCAGCAGTTCATATCAATCCCTCGCCGCCGACGGTGGTGCTGGAAGATATGTGGGCCGATGACAAACGAGTTGGGCCGGTGAACGTCGGCGCAGTCCTGACGGCTCATGAAACCATTGAAGACGGCCACGCCGCCACGCCGGAAATCAAGGTCGGTCCCGGTCGCGGGGATCTCGAATTCTATTACGCCGGATTGAGCCTCGGTTCGGCGGCGGATGTCCGGTTCAAATACCGCCTTGATGGACTGGAAAGCGGATGGAACGATGCTGGCGCGGAAAGAAAAGCCATCTACCGCCATGTCCCGCCGGGCCGGTATGTTTTTCACGTCATGGCTTGCAACAGCGATTCCGTCTGGAGCGACGACAGCGCGCTGCTTTCAGTAAAGGTGAATCCGTTTTTCTATCAGACGGCCTGGTTCCGCGGCGGCGCAGGTTTGTTGGTGATGGCGGGGTTGTCCTTCACAGTTGTGATTACCATGCGTCGGCGGATGCATCGCCGGCTGGAACGATTGGAACGCCAGCATGAGCTGGAGCGCGAGCGGTCGCGCATCGCCCGGGATTTGCACGACGACCTCGGCGCGGGCCTGACCGAGATTGGGCTGCTTGGCGGGCTGCTTCAGGATCCGGCGCGGCTCCCGACCCGCAAGCAGGAGGCTTTGGACCGAATTGTCCAGCGCAGCCGCGATCTGGTCATGGCGCTGGATGAAATTGTGTGGGCGGTCAACCCGCGGGACGACTCGGTGAATTCGCTCGGCGGTTATCTCTGTCGCTACGCGCAGGGTTTTCTGGAGCCGACGGCCATCCGCTGCCGTTTGGAAATGCAGGAAACGGAACCCGATCAGCCCTTGAACTCGGAACAACGGCACAATCTTTTTCTGGCTTTCGAGGAAGCCTTGACCAACGTGGTAAGACATTCCGGCGCAACCGAAGTCCGCGTCAAAATTTCCGTCGAGGAAAAAAGCCGTTTGTTCATCGGCGTTGAAGACAATGGACGCGGCCTGTCACCGACGGTAAAGGAAGACGCGGACGGTCTGATCAACTTGCGCCAGCGAATGGCCCAGATCGGCGGCCGGTGCGAAATTGTCAACCGGCCGGCCGGCGGAGTTTCCGTCAGCTTGTCTTTGCCGCTTGCCGCGCGGCGGACCAGGCAGTATGAGTGACGGCATAACAACCCGAAAAACCTGTCCCATATTTTTTCTGCAATCAATTGCCTTGTTAAAATTGTTCCGTAAAAAAAGAAAATGATCACCGTGGCGATAGTTGAGGATGACGCGGGTATCCGCCGCAGTTTGGAATGGCTGCTGAAGTCGTCGTCGGAATTTTCGTGCGTCGCGGCCTGCAAGAACACCGAGGAGGCGCTGCGCACGCTTCCGAAGGCCGCACCGCAGGTTATTCTCATGGATATCAACCTGCCTGACCGCTCGGGCATCGAATGCACCGCCTGCATCAAGGAACTGCTGCCATCGGCGCAGGTGGTGATGATCACCGTCTATGGCGACACCGAAAAAGTTTTCAACTCCCTGCGTGCCGGGGCAAGCGGCTATATTCTCAAACGCGTGGCGCCGGAGCAGATTTTGCAGGCCATACGGGAAGTCCACGCCGGCGGCGTGCCGATGTCGAGCGAGATTGCGCGCAAGGTCCTCGGCGTGTTTCGCGAGCCGGCGCCGGCGCCGGCGGAGGATCAGAATCTTTCCCGGCGCGAACAGGAGGTGCTGGAACTGCTGTCCCAAGGCTGCGCAAACAAGGAAATTGCGGACAAGCTTTCCATCAGCATCGAGACCGTGACCTGGCATCTGCGGCACATTTACACCAAGCTGCACGTCCGTTCGCGCACCCAGGCAGCTTTGAAATTTCTCGGCCGCCGGAAAAGCATGTGAGGTTCGCGCCGGCAGCCGTTTCCACTACCACAGGTTTTTGGGGCTGGTCAGTTTGGAAACTTCTCGCATAAATTAGAGTTAGTGAACCTACATCAGAAGAAACATCGGAGCATTTTCCCCGGGGAATCGCCCCAACGGGTTTCCCGGCCAGGCTGCGGAACGACGAGGGCGGCGTTCACACTCATCGAACTGCTCGTTGTCATCGCCATCATCGCCATTCTGGCGGCGATGTTGCTCCCGGTTTTGAGCAAGGCAAAGCAAAAGGCGCAGACAATATACTGCATGAACAATCTCAAGCAGGTGCAGTTGGCGATCGAAATGTATGCCGATGACAACCATCAGGCATTTCCCGATAACACCGGAAACATCATCAACTTCAATGCCTGGGTCACCGGCAATATGAGTTGGGATCTGCCCCCAAAATATCCCAGCACCGAAAATACAAATACCATTTATTTGACCGGTGGCGAGATCGGTCCGTATGTGGTCAAGAACGTTGGAATTTTCAAGTGTCCGGCGGACATTTATCCCGGCCGGTGGGGTCCGCGGGTGCGGAGCTACGCGATGAATGGTTTCGTGGGCGACACAATGAATTTCAATGGGAAAGATAATCCCGGCTGGCGCAGATTTTTGAAAACCAGCGACTGTGCCAATCCCGGCCCTGCGAAGACGTGGGTGTTGATCTGCGAATGCCCGGACAGCATTGATGACGATTATTTTAAGGTGCCCATGCAGGGAGGCTCCGCTGCCAACTGGGTCGAACTGCCCGCTTCGACTCATGGGGGGGCCGCCGGATTGTCTTTCGCCGATGGCCATTCGGAAATCAAGCAATGGCTGGACGTAAACACCAAAGCACCCGTCGCAAGGGTGAATCCCTGTCCGGACCTCGGCAAGAATTCGCCCGATGACATGACTTGGCTGCAACAACGGACCAGCAGCCAGCAATAAAGCAATTGAATCTTACCTATGTCGTGCAATTACCCCAGTTTTTTGGGGCTGGCCAGACGTCATCCACTGCGCATAATCATTAATGATGAATTCATCTTCACAGGATTGTCGTCGCCGGGTTTGGAAGTCTATTTTCCAACCTTTCTTCGCTGCCTTTGCGCTGATGTTGGCGGCGAATCGCTGCGAAGCGGCGGTCATCAGTTCCGCCAGCGGTGTGTCCCTGCGACTGGACGCAAGCACTGGCAGCTATCAACTCACCGCCAAACAGCCGGCGTGGAATTTCAGCGGCAGCGTGAATCAGTCCCTCAAAAATGTGGCAGCCAGTCAAGGTCGTGATGTGATTGGCGACTATCAGCAGATTGCCTTTGAGTGGCAGGATGGACAAAAGCTGATGAGCGGCCAGATCCGGATTTACAATGAAAAGGCGCTGGCGCTGTTTTCGCAGACGTGTGGCGCGGCGGAGGAAACGCCGCCCGCCGCTTTCCCGGCGTTCACCAAGCTGCCGGAGTCGTTGCACATTTTCAGCTACGGTCATCATGAATTTGCGCCGCCGGATTTCAGCACCACCGAAATCTCGACGCCGTGGCTGCTGTTCGATGACGACGTCGACGCCTTCGTCATTTCACCCGCGTCGCATTTCATGGTCGCCAGCATGATTGGGGATGGCCGGAAGGAGGTGGCCAGCGGCTTCAATCCAAATTTGCGGAATTTGCCGGCGGGTTTCACGCAGCAAACGATCGTGGCGTTCGGCAAGGGAATCAACAAAACCTGGGATTTGTGGGGCCGCGCATTGGTTGATTTGCAAGGTTCGAAGCGGCCGGCCGATGACGCGGATGCGGTGCTGAAATATCTGGGTTACTGGACCGACAACGGCGCAAACTATTATTACAATTACGATTTTGACAAAGGCTACGCCGGCACGCTCCAGTCGCTGGTGGAGCGCTATCGCCAGGAGCAGATTCCCATCCGCTACCTGCAACTGGATTCGTGGTGGTATTACAAGACGACCACGGATGCCGATGGCAAGCCGGGCAAGGAGAAAAAATCGAACAGGCTGCCGGCGGGCGAATGGAACCGCTACGGCGGCCTGCTGGAATACAGGGCGCATACCGATCTTTTCCCGAACGGACTGGATGCCTTTCAAAAGACAGTCGGTCTGCCGCTCATCACCCACAACCGCTGGATTGACCCGGCCAGCCCATATCATCAACGCTATGAAATTTCCGGCGTCGCCGCCGTGGATCCGAAATGGTGGGACAGCATTGCGGATTACATGAAGGCTTCCGGCATTGCCACCTACGAGCAGGACTGGCTGGACCGCATCTACACCTATTCCCCGGCGTTCAGCAGCAACGTGGATACTGGTGCGGCCTTTCTCGACAATATGGCGCGTGCCTGCCAGGAACAGGGCATCACGATGCAATATTGCATGCCGTATCCATGCTATTTTCTGCAGGGCAGCCGCTACGAAAATTTGACGAGCATCCGCACCAGCGGCGACCGGTTCAATACCAACAAGTGGAATGATTTTCTCTACACCTCACGTCTGGCCTCCTCGATGGGCATCTGGCCGTGGGCGGATGTTTACATGAGCGGCGAAATCAACAACGTCCTGCTGTCCACGCTTTCCGCAGGGCCGGTTGGCACCGGTGATGCGATGGGCGCCGAAAACAAGGCCAATCTTTTTCAGGCTGTCCGCGCCGACGGGGTGATTGTCAAACCCGATGCGTCCATCGTGCCGCTGGATCGCAGCTACGTCGCCGACGCGGAGAAAAAAGCGGTGCCGATGACTGCCAGCACCTACACGGACCGTGACGGAATCAAAACCGAATATGTCTTCGCTTTCAACCGGCCCAAGACGCCGGATGACAAAGTCCATTTCACGCTCGGCGAACTCGGTGTGAACGGGCCGGCTTACGTTTATGATTATTTTTCCGGCGCGTCTCAACGGCTGGATGCCCGCGCCAAATTCTCCGCGCCGCTGGGCAAGGACGCCAGCGCGTTTTATGTCGTGGCGCCGGTCGGCAAAAGTGGCATCGCTTTTCTCGGCGACAAGGACAAATTTGTCGGCACGGGCAGACAACGGATTGAATCGCTCCACGATGAAGCCGGCAAGTTGACGGTCGGCGTCGTGCTGGCGGCCAATGAAAAATCCGTCGTGCTGCACGGCTACGCGCCGTCGGCGCCGAAGGCAACGGTGCTGCTCGGAGAAGATGACGATGTCCAATACGATCCGGTCACCCGTCATTTCACGGTGGTGATCAACGTTGACACGAACACGCCGGTTGACAAATCGTCCGGCGATCCCGTCCGTAAAATGACGGTGATATTGGAAACGCAGACGAAATGATCGGGCCATTCCGAAGTTTTCAGCGGAAAGAATTGGAAGGCAAAAGTTCCAAACACCAGGCTCCAACATCCAGAGAAACTTCAAGAACAAAGCTCCCAAACCCGCGCAAAGCGAGTTTGAAGATTGGTGCTTCGTTCATCATCGCGGCGTCTGTTTTTCTCGCGGCACAAACAGAAGCCCAATCGGTTTCCAACAGTTTCTGGCAGGCGCAAAGCATTTATCAAATCATCACCGACCGCTTTTACGACGGCGACCCGTCAAACGACAATGCCGACGGCAATTACGATCCGGCCGGCCACCGGGGAACGTCCGTTCACGGCGGCGATTTCAAGGGCATCGAGGAAAAACTGGATTACATCAAATCGCTCGGCGCGACGGCCATCTGGATTTCGCCGGTCGTGTTGAATGAGCGCGGCGAATTTCACGGTTACGCCGGGGTGGATTTTTACAAGGTGGATCCGCACTGGGGCACGCTGGCGGATTTGCAGCACATGATTAAAGCGGCTCACGCTCGCGGCATCCTGGTCATTGACGACATCGTGGTGAATCACGGCGGCAACCTCGTGGACAGCGCCGATCCGGGCTACCCGGCTTTCAAATATCCGCCGGATGGATACCATTTGCGGTTCCGCGATCCCGCCAAACAATATCCGCCGCCATTTGATCTCAATGCCACCAATCCGTCGCTCACAAATCTGTTTCACAACAACGGCTTCATCCATGATTACCATGATCCAACCCAGGTAGAGCTGGGCGAACTGAGCGGTCTCGATGATTTTCGCACCGAAACGCCCTATGTGCGGACACAGATGGAGAAAATTTACGAGTATTGGATCGAGCAAGCGGGCTTCGACGGCTTCCGCATTGACACTGTCAAACATGTCGAGATGGGATTCTGGCAGGAATGGTGTCCGGCCGTCCGTGCGTTCGCGGCGGCGCACGGCAGGCCGGATTTTTTTATGTTCGGCGAAGTGCTGGATCACGCCGACGCCAAGTGCAGTTCCTATGTCGGCGCAAAAGACGGCGGCCCGTTCAAGCTGGATTCGACCGTGGACTATCCGCTGTATTTCAAAATCAACAGCGTGTTTGCCACCGCGACCGGCAATACAAAACAGCTTCAAGATCACTACTCGGCGGTGGCGCGCGATTATGATCCGTCGGCGCAAACGCGGCTGGTGACATTTCTCGACAATCATGACCAGCCCCGCTTTTTGAGCGACAAAGGCGCGAGTAATAATCTGGAACGGCTCAAGGTGGCGCTGGTTTTTCTCTACACCGCGCGCGGCATTCCATGTTTGTATTACGGCACGGAGCAGGCCTTCAATGGAAAGAAGGATCCATTCGATCGGGAAGACATGTTCGCCGGACAATTCGAGTGGGGACCGTCGCTCGGCGACAACTTCAACATGACGCATCCGCTTTTTCAGCTCGTCGCCAAGCTGAATAATTTCCGGCGGTTGTATCCGGAGCTGCAAACCGGCGTTCAATCGAATCTGTGGAGCGACGCCACCGGTCCCGGCCTGTTCGCCTACACGCGGCGGCTCGGCCCGCAGGAAGCGTTCGTGGTTTTCAACACGGCGGAGACGAACCAAATCCTGCCGGCATGTCCGGCGACATACCCGGCGGGAACAAAATTGGTCAACGTGCTTGACGAAAAGGAAACTGTTACCGCGCAGGCCGGCGGGCAAACACCGCCCATTGTCGTGCCGGGCACGTCAGCAAAAATTTTCGTCGCCAAATCCGAAATCCGTCCGCTCGATCCGGTGGTAACCGCCATTTCACCCGCACACGACGCCAGCGAAATTCTGCCAACCGCGCCGATGGTGATTCATTTCAGTCAGCCTATGAACAATGCCAGCGTCGAACGTGCGTTCTCAACAGAGCCGCCGGTGAAAGGCGCGTTTACCTGGACGGCCGCAGGCGACGAGATGACGTTCACACCGGAAAGCCCCGGCTTCCAGCCGCTCACGCTGGTCACCGTGCATCTCGGCGACACGGCGCGCGCCGCCGATTCCCGAAAAACATTTTACGCCGGGTTCGAGTCACGTTTCCGCTGCGTCGGCACTGGCAAAGCATCGCCGCCAAACTAAATTCAGATTCCACGAAATCCCCAGTTTTTGGGGGCTAGGCGGGACACAAGGTTCGGGCTTATTGTAACGCAAGTAAGAACACCTATACCCAAACCAATAACCAATATATTTAATTATGAAGAACATAACTGCCGTTCTTTCGTCCACGTTGTTTGCCGGGCTTATGCTGGGCACCGCCGGGTCGGTTTACGCAGACACACTTGTCACCTTTCAGTGTGACATGACGTATCAGGTTCAAAATGGCTACTTCACCAACGGGGTGAGTTCGCTTTATGTGCGAACGTTTGGTCCCGATGGAACCCCTCCTACCTATACGAATATCAATAGCGTTGGCATCCTGCTGACCAACAATCCCGCTGGCGTCAATACCAATCTTTATATGGTAACGGTTGACTATACGTTTCAGACCAACGGTGCCCAAATGCAATATAAGTTTTATTCCCCTGGGATTAGCGCCAGCGCCCCTGCCGCAAGCGGCTATGAAACAACGGCGACTTACAACGACAACCGGGTCACGCTTTTGCCCGCAGGCAGCGGGCAGCAGAGTCTGACTTTGCCCCTTCAGTTCTTCGCCGATCAAGGGCCCAACAGTTCATCCCCCCAAGGAATTACCACTGCCAACCCTTGGTTCCAAGTGGACATGTCGCAGCAAATCGCCCTTGGGACTTTCAATCCCGCGACCCAAACGGTGGAAGTCGACGGCAGCTTGGGCAGCGGCAATAATTTCGGGTTCGGCCAGGGCACCACCCCCAGCGGCAACACCTTGACCAATGATCCCACCATTTTGAGAACCAACCAGTTTGGTTTGGTGAGTTCCAATGTATATGTCGGAAATCTCGCCAATCCCATTGCCGGTTCAGCAGGGCAGAATGGACAATTCAAATATAGAATCCAGCCATCTGCCGTATACGAAGCCCCTAGCCCCGTTAACGGAATCCAGCAAAACAGCGAAAACCGCTTCTTTTTTCTGACCACCAACACCGTGTATCCGATTGTCTTTTTCAGCGACCAGCCCTTCGCGCCAATTGGAACAAACCAGTTCACCTTCTCGGTGGACATGACCCGTGAAGTTTTGGACGGGGAAATGGGCAGTCAACAAATTCGCTTGAGCGGGGATTTCAACAATTGGGATACAACCGGCTTGAACACCTGCACGAATAATCCCAACGCCGCCAACACCAACATCTACAGCACGACAATATTTATCACCAATGGATACGGCGCCACGACACAATTCAAGTTTGGTTACGTCAATGGCAACTACGAAAACAATCCCACCCATACCTACCCTGGCTTTCCCTCAGTTCTTGGCGGCAATCAAAACCGGGAAATCGCCATGCCGAGTGTAACCAGAAGCAATTTGACCCTGCCCACGGTTTATTTCGACGACGTATCAACCTACACCGTGCTGCCGGCCCCCACCATGGTGACCTTTACTGTGAACATGACCAACGCGGTGGGAACGGATTTGTCAGTATTCAATCCCAGCACGGACAATGTTTATCTTAACGGCATGGATATTACCAATTCGGTGGGATACTACTCGTTTGATCCGTGGACCAACGCGCCGGCGGGCAACCCGTTGGGTAATTTCCAGATGGCAAACAATCCAGTGGGCAGCGAGGTCTATACAATCACGGTGCCGGTTCCGTCGGGATCGATTCCGGGGGGATACCCGTTGAAGCTTTCCTATCAATATACCTTCAACGGCCTTCCCATTGAGGCTCTCGGCGGCACCAATCACGTCCGTTATATCCGGTCCACAGGGAGCTATGTCCTGCCGGAGGATACATTCGGCAGCATGGTTCAGGAACCGGCGTTCGGCAATCTGGCCATCGGATCAAAATCAGCCGGGATAGTTCCGATCACCTGGCTGGGTCTTCCGGGCGTCTATTTGCAGACGAAGACAAACCTGACCACGGGCGCGTGGCTGGAGCTGACCAACACCGATGGCCAGAACGCGACGAATTACCCGGTGGGCGCCGGCGCTAGCTTCTTCCAGTTGATCCAGCCGTTTTGATTAATAAATGATCACCGCCACCCGTTCCACGCCAGAGTTCGTGCTTTGGTGTGGACGGGAAATCTGCCATGTATTTGCAAACAAAGAATAATGCCAAGCCCAGCGGCTTCACCTTGATCGAGTTGTTGGTGGTGATTGCCATCATTGCCATCCTCGCCGCCATGTTATTGCCAGCCCTCTCCGCCGCCAAGACGAAGGCGCAGATAACGATGGACATGAGCAATAAAAAGCAGTTGATGCTGGCGTGGTATATGTATGCCGGGGACAACAGCGACACGTTGGTGCTCAATGCCGACCAGTCGGCAGCCGTCAACGGAGTTGAGTCGTGGATTCCCGGGCAATGTCACATGGATTGGGGCACCGCCACGGCCAACACAAACGTGGCATACCTTGCGACCAATAAGCTGGCCCAGTATTGTGCCGGTCAATCTGCAATTTACACCTCGCCGGGGGATGTCTTTCTATCTCCCCTGCAGCGGGCCCTGACTTTTGGCGCAATTGTTCACCATCGGGCCCGGAGCGTCGCCATGGATGCGGCCGTTGGCGGTCCCGTTGGGGTGGCCGGTGGTGGTGTTAAACCGCCGGCCTCGCTTTCAACTCTTAGTCCATTTTTCGTGGCGGGGAAGATGAGCCAGTTGATGAATCCAGGCCCAAGTTCGAGCTGGGTGTTTATCAATGAGCACCCGGACAGCATTGACGACGGGATCTTTTACGACGATCCGCGGGCAACGGGCGGAACGGGAACACTGATCGAGGTGCCCTCAAGCTATCTGGGCGGCGGTTGCGGAATTTCCTTTGCCGACGGCCATGCGGAGGTTCATAAATGGACCACCAGCGCGTTCCGTGTTCCGGTCACATACACAAAGTATCCGGGAACCGGGGGAGTAACTTATACCCAAAATGCGGACATGGCCTGGCTGGCGCAGCACACGCCGGCGGATTAGACTCTGTTTGAAAATCATGATGGATGAGGAATCAGGCCGGTCGCGGAGTTGAATCTGGATCATGGCGATGTAAATCCACGCCACGGCGCTGGTTCCAGTGGTTTCGTGATCGCGGCAGGACTTTGAAACCAGAGGTGTCATCGGAGCGTTTGACGACGACGGCCAGTTTGTGGGGCGGAGTCCTTTGACCCATTGAGCGAACGTTTCGCCGTTGTAGCCGCCATCCACCAGCAGGATGCGCAGCCAAATTGGATTGCCCCAGGCGTATTAACCGGTTGACGCCACCGCCCGCCTGCATAATATCGCTGATGCAATTGGAGGCCTTTGGGATGTTTTGCGACCTTGCCGAAACCCGCAGCCTCACCGCCACCGCCCGCCGCCTGCACCTCACCCGGAAGGCCGCCCGCCGCCAGCTCGCGTTGCTGGAACACGAATTGCAGACCGAGCTGGCCGAATGTCGCTGCCGGGAGATCCGGCTCACTCCGGACGGCCGGGCCTGCCACCCGTATTGCGCGCAGATGACCGGGATCTTCCACCGGCTGGACGCGGAATTGCTGCGGGCGCATGAACTGGCCGCCAACGAATTTGAACTGGCCGTCTGCTTCGCCATCGGTTTCCATCAACTGCCCGCCCGGCTCCGCCGGTTCCGGGCCGCGCACCCGGCGGCGCGGGTGACGGTCAGTTACGGCACGCCCGCCGGCGTGCATGACGCCGTGGAAAACATGGAGGCGGATCTGGGCCTGACCATTCATCCGCAGCACCGGCCCGGACTGGTCCTGGACATCACGCGCCGCGAGCCGCTGGCCTTCATCTGCCATCCGCAGCATCCCTTCGGCGGCCTCACCGGCTACAGCGCGTGGAGCATGGACGTGACCCGCTACGTGTCCTGATGGGCATGATGAAGCCAGACAAACGGCGCGCCGCAAGACGCGCCGTTTTTCTTGCCGGCCGGGCAAGAGCGCCAGATTGCGGGATCATGTCGTTGACAAACAACGGGACAAAGCTGGCAGGGCGGGCAGTCCTCTGCCCGCCGCGCATGGAGAAAAACGTGCGTTTCCGATGCTTTTTTGTCAGCCGGCGCGCACGGAGTGACGCGCCCCACCTTCATTTTTTGGCAACGACATGATCCCACCAAATTGAACCGCCCCCGGCGCCCTGGCTTGACGTCACAACCATAAAGGCATGTGGCGCTGCTTTAAGACATCTCAAATCCCCCAGTTTTTGGGGGCTATGAAAATTTTGCTACCTCACGCATTATGAGGGCAGATGTCCCCATCAAAAGAGAACATTTAAACTCAAAAACTGTAAATTTATGAACATTCGAAAACAAATCAAAGGATTGGCAGTCGGACTGGCCGCGCTCGCTTATGCCGTTTATCCGGCGATGTGCGCCGATACCATAAATCAGACGGGCATAAGCGGCTTTACCTATACCGGCAATGACACGGGGCAGGGGAGTGCCAACAAGGGGCGCCAAATCAACTCCGCAACCATCGCCAATGACGCGAACAATCTCTACATCTCAATCGCTCTCCAACCACAGGGCAACGCAACGTCTCAAGGCGGTTTTGATTATGCCATGGTCATGACCTCCGGCAGTCCTTCCGCCGGTGGCGACACCTCCGCCAACGGCACGACCCTCGGTAATGCATTTAACGCTTGGAGCGGAGGATCACAGACTCGCGCCATATCCATTGACAGTGGTTTTGGCGGAATGACGGATATGATAGGAATATACACAAGTGGCAGCAGTCCCTACACCTTTGGATGGTTCGACGCTGTCTTCAGTGGCGGTAGCTGGACGGTAGTCGAAAATCAGCCCGAAGGAACCGTGACGATAGGCAATGGCTCGGGAGGCAACCCGACTGTTCTCACCCTCACCGTCCCGTTGAGTGATTTATCAAATCTGGGCTCAACTTTCGATTTCGACGTTGCCAGCACGGGCGACTCCGGCTTGGGTCAGACTGCTTATGGCGACTTGGCTGCTCCAGGGGCGCTTCAAGGTGGAACCTATTATGTTAATGGTGGAACTGCGCAGACCGCTTCCGGGACCTATTCCGCAACAGCCCAAGTTAACTTGACGACCCTGGATCAATACACGGAAGCGGTGCCCGAACCGGCCACGCTGGCTTTGGTTGGTCTAGGCGGGCTGTCACTGATGCTGTTCCGTCGCCAGCGGAAGTAAGCCATTTGTTGATGCTGGGCGAGATTTGGATTGGGACGGATGCTGCTCCACTTGGGATGCGTCTGCCGGGGTGGACAGCTTCATTTTCATTTGCCGGGCATACAACGGCAATGCCGTCAGTGGTTGGGACGCGCATGAGGCAAAAAGTGTGTTTCGTCATGGAGACTGGAAGCATGATGCGTTTTATTACCGTCGCCATTGCGATGCTCGCGTCAGCCAGTTATTTGCCAGCCCAAACCAGGACTCCCGCCTCCACAGTGCAGACGAATTCTCTCTGGCTGGATGTGAAAAATTTTGGGGCCGTTGGAAATGGAGTCTCGATGGACACTGCGGCCATCCAGTCAGCCATCAGCGCCTGTCCGGCCGGCGGATTCGTCTGGCTACACAACGGCACTTTTCTTTCGGGCACGATTTATTTGAAAAGCAACCTGACGCTTTACATTGATCCGACCGCAACGCTGCTGGGAAGCGGCTCAACCAACGATTATTCAATTCTAAATCCGCCCACCAGCAACACGCAAAAGCACGCGTGCGACATGGCCCTCGTTTATGCGGAAGGTTGCACCAACATCGTGATTGATGGTGGCGGAACCATCAACGGGAATGGCCGCACCCATTTCAGGTCACCCGGCGGCGCCCGAAAAGTTCTTGAAGCCTATCGGCCCATCTCCATTTGGACCGCATTATGCAATCAGGTCAAAATCCAGAACATCAAAGTCGTGGATGCGGGGATGTGGAGCGTGGTCAACATGCAATCGGACTATCTGACGATTACCAATGTTGAAATTAACGACCACGGATTAGGCGGGAACCGGGATGGTTTTGACGTGGTGGATTGCTGGCATGCGGTCATTGCCAATTGCACCATTGATTCCGGCGATGATTCAATCTGTCTTAAGAGTGGAAACTCCCGTGGCATAAATGATCTGTTGGTGAAAAATTGCACGATCACCCGGTCGCAATCCAACGGCTTTAAAATTGGCACCGCCAGCACGGGAACCTTCACCAACATCACGTTTCAAGATTGCACGTTGCAAAATGTTTCGCACTCGGCGATGGCGGTTGAATCGGTTGACGGCGGCACGATCAGCGGCGTCACGTTTCAGCGGATCAGGTTTTCTGACTGCCAAAACGCGGTCTTTATCGGTTTGGGGAAACGGCGCGGTGCAACGGTGGGCAGTGTCAACGGCATCACCTTCCGGAACATCACCGGCTCCGGCATGACGGACACGCGCGGCTGCCCCCTCTCGGGATGCATTACCAACGGTATCACCTATCGGTTGAATAACATCCTGTTTGACAATGTGAACATCACCTTCTCCGGCGGTTTGGATTCCATTCCCTCAAACCCGCCCGAATATGCCGGGCAATATCCTGAAAACACCATGTGGGGCAATCTGCCGGCCTACGGCTATTATATCCGGCACGCGACCAACGTGACTTTTACAAATTGTATCACCAGCGCAGCCTCGGCGGATGCCAGGCCGTGGATCGCCACCAACGATGTTTCAAATCTGACAATCATCGGCCCGACTTTGTAAATTTAACACTGACTGCCATAATTGCCTCCAGACTGAATATGAAACCTTTCAAAATTAAAATTGCAATGCTAGTCGCCAGCACCCTTGCGACGCTTATGTTTGCAAGTTCAGCGCCAGCCCAAATCATTGCTTACGACGATGCGGCGGCCTACTACAAAACTGCCAACTGGACGAATGGTGCAAACCAGGGTTTTGGATTTACTTCATGGGTGCTGGCCACCAACAGTTTCAGCGGCGGCGGCTCAAGGGGCTGGTATCTCAACAACGGCTATGCCATCGCCACGCCCACTAATTTTGGCGGCACGGCTTACACGAATTGTTCGTGGGGAATTTATGCCAACGGAACCGCGCCGGCGGGCGGCAACCGGACGGTCGCTTATCGCGGCTTCGCAAGCTCGCTGACGACGAATGTGACCTTCAAGCTCCAGTGGATGTCCGAAGGCATCGGCTCGGCGGCGACGAATTATGGCGGATTTGTTTTGCGCGATGGCAACTCGACTGCCGGCGTTGGTTCGTATGAAACCGGCTATCGCTTTGAATTTTATTATGCCGGTGGCGGAACAAACTCCTACCTGATCAAGGATGGCAACGGTGTCACCGCGGTCGGACTTCCCTTTGCCGCGGGCTACGGAAATTCCGCTGGCAGCCACATCGGCGCCACCGGCTTGAACTGCGAATTCACCCTGGAGCCGAACGACACCTACCGGTTTGTTGTCAGAAGCGCAACGAACAACGAGGTGCTTGCTTTTCTCGATGGCCAGCCGCTGACGGGCGCGGTTGGATCCACCATTGACAGTGTGGCGCTGTTTGCCAACCAAACCACCGGCAGCGGTTCCAGCGGCGGCGACCAGAACTACAACCGGATGCAAATTGTTTCCACGACGCTTATCCCGCCGGTGATCGTCAACGTGCAGCCGGCGGATGGAAGTGTTTTTGTCAATCCACAGACAAATATTTCTTTCGAGGTGGATTCATCCGGCCAAAATCTTCTCGGCGCGAACGTGACTCTGCTGCTGAACGGCGTCGCACAAACCCTGGTGTTCAACACCAACGGCGCGACGCAACAACTGTTGGCAACCAACACCACGCCGCTGGCGACCAATGTTCAATATGCTGCCACCATCGTCGCCACCGACATCAACGGCAACAGCGCGACCAACAGTTTTAGTTTTAGCACGGCGCAAACAAACTCGCTGTGGCTGGATGTTGATGCTTTTGGTGCGGTGGGCGATGGCGTCACGATGAACACCACCAACCTCCAAGCTGCTATTAACGCCTGTCCGCCCGGTGGATTTGTCTGGCTGCACAACGGCACTTTCCTTTCGGGAACAATTGTTCTGAAAAGCAACATGACGCTTTTCATTGACCCAACTGCGACCCTGTTGGGCAGCGGATCCGCCAACGATTATCCGATTCTCAATCCGCCCGCCAACAACAGCCAGAAGGTCAACTGTGACATGGCCCTAGTTTACGCGCAAAGCTGCACGAACATCACCATCACCGGCGGCGGGACGATAAACGGCAACGGCCGCAATAATTTCACCTCTGGAGTCGAGGCCACCCGACCGATTTCCATTTGGACCGCGCTCTGCAACCAGGTGAACATCCAGAACATCAATATCGTGGACGCGGCGATGTGGACGGTGGTCAACATGCAATCCGACTATCTGACCATCAGCAACATGACCGTCAACGATGACGGCTTGAACGGAAACCGTGACGGCTGCGACGTGGTGGATTGCTGGCATGTGACGATTGCCAATTGCACGATTGATTCCGGCGACGATTCGATCTGCCTCAAGAGCGGCAATCCGCGCGGCATCAATGATCTATTGGTGAAGAACTGCACGATTACCAAATCGCAATCCAACGGCTTGAAATTTGGCACCGCCAGCACGGGACTTTTCACCAACATCACGTTCCAAGACTGCACGGTGATGAACACGGCGCACTCGGCGATGGCGGTCGAGTCGGTTGACGGCGGCACGATCACCGATGTCACTTTTCAGCGAATCAATTTTTCCTCCTGCCAGAATGCCATCTTCATCATCCTGGGGAGCCGCGACTCCGGCGTGACACCTGGCAGCATCAACGGAATCACTTTTCGCGACATCACCGGCTTCGGCATGACGGACACGCGGGGTTGCCCCGTTTCCGGCACCCTTACCAACGGCGTTACTTATCAGTTGAAAAATATTCTTTTCGACAATGTAAACATTTCCTTCTCCGGCGGCTTGGGCTCCATCCCGTCAAATCCGCCGGAGTATGCCGGCGAGTATCCCGAAAACACCATGTGGGGAAATCTGCCGGCTTACGGCTATTATATCCGGCACGCGACCAACGTGACTTTCACCAATTGTTTCACCAGCGCGACTTCGGCGGATGCCCGGCCATGGCTTGCCACCAACGATGTTTCAAACTTCACGATCATCGGGCCGACATTGAATATTTTGCCAGGCGCTGGCAATCTAGTCTTGCAGTGGAATAGCGGCTTCACATTGCAGACCGCCACCAACGTCGAAGGAAGTTATGCTGATCTGCCCGGAGCCAGCAGTCCCTACACGAATTTGTTGTTGACCGCGCCTCAACAGTTTTTCCGGTTGCGCCAGTGATGAGAAATTCAGCTTAAATCCAGGTTTACGGGGTTAATTTTTTCCACATGGAGCGTGAGCCGGCGGCCTTTCTGGCCTTGCTGCGCCGATTACTCTTCAGCGCCGCGCCTTATGTTCTGGGATCCTTCGGCCCGCCCTGTGCCTTGCGCGAACATGGGGTGCGCCGGGCCGGCACCGGCAGCACCCGCGCGCCAGAAACCAACGTGCAAGCGACTGGACACGGACAGCGCGGACTATTACCGTGGCTGGATATGAAAACGAAGTGGTTGAGGCTATATGTATCCTGCGTGTAGCCCAGCCACAGTAAATTGATAATCCCCTTTAGAATCAAATGGTTTATAAAATCTGGCGTAGCCGCGTGTTCAAATCTGCGGGAATCTTTTATTGCGCCGCGCTGGCTCTTTTTCTGGCGGGCTGCGCCACCACGCCGAAAATGCCGGAAGAAACCATTTCGTCGCCACCCGCAAACAGTGGGGATTCTGCGCTGAACTGGTCGGCGTCCGGCTTCGGTCAAAAGCCCGCGGCGAAGACAAATCCGCCCGTCGTTCCGCTTCCGAATCGCCCGCCGGCAGTCCTGCCGAAGCCGGCACCCGTTCTAACCTGGACTTCGCTCAAGCGCTGGACGGCGGAACACCAGGTCGGCACGCCGCACTTCCTGTCCAGCACGCCGCTGACGACTTATGCTGTCAGCTCGATCAACGGCACAATGATCCTGGCCATCGGCAGCCACGAGGCGGCGTGGAACGGCATCGGAATTGATCTCGGCTTCGAGCCGCAGCTCATTGACGGCGAAGTTTTCCTGCACGGACTGGATTTGCAGAAAAATCTCGAACCGCTGTTGTGTGCGCCGCCGCTGATGTTCGGCACCAACCGCATCATCGTCATTGACCCCGGCCACGGCGGCAGCAACACCGGCACGCACAGTGTTTTGGATGGCCGGTTTGAAAAGGAATTCACGCTCGACTGGGCGGAACGGCTGAAACCGCTGCTTGAATCCAACGGCTGGGCGGTCTTTCTCACACGCACGAACGACTCGGAGCTGTCGCTGTCCAACCGCGTCGCGTTTGCCGAGGCGCACCGCGCGGATGCGTTCATCAGCCTGCATTTCAATTCCGCCGCGCCGGAAACCAACCAGGCCGGCCTCGAAACCTATTGCCTCACGCCGGTCGGAATGCCTTCGACGCTCACGCGCAACTTCGCCGACCTGTGGTCGGAAAGCTTTCCGAACAACCGTTTTGACTCGGAAAATCTCCAGCTCGCCGCGCGCTTGCAGGGCGCGCTGCTCCACGCGACCGGCGCGGTGGATCGCGGCGTGCGGCGCGCGCGCTTCATGGGTGTTTTGATCGGGCAAAAACGCCCGGCGATTTTGATTGAAGCCGGATACCTTTCCAATCCGGCGGAAGCGGAAAAAATCGAAAGCGCGGCGTATCGCCAGAAACTGGCGGAAACGGTCGCGGCGGCGCTAAAATGAAAAAGACAAAACACATTTTGGTCACGGGCGGCGCGGGATTCATCGGTTCGCACCTCGTCGAGCGTCTGTTGAATGACGGCAAAAGCGTTGTCATCGTTGACGATTTTTCAACCGGCAGCATGGAAAATCTGCGGCCGGTGAGGAAAAATCCACGGTTAAAAATTGTTCGCGCGAAAATTTCCGAGTGCGCCGAACTGCCCAAACTCGCGGCGGAAACCGATTTTATTTTTCACCTTGCGGCGACGGTCGGTGTTGATCTGGTCGTAAAATCGGCGCTGCATGTTTTGGAGACGAGCTTCAACGAGACACAAATGTTGCTGCTCGCCGCCGCCAAAAATTCCACGCCGCTGCTGTTGACTTCCACCTCGGAAGTTTATGGCAAGAGCGCCAAGCCGGAGTTCAGCGAGGACGACGATTTGCTCATCGGGCCGCCGGGGCATTCGCGCTGGAGCTACGCCAGCGCCAAGCTCACGGACGAATTTCTCGCGCTCGCCTACGCGCGCGAGAAAAACCTGCCCGTCACCATCGCGCGGCTGTTCAACACCGTCGGCCCGCGACAGACCGGGCGCTACGGCATGGTGCTGCCGCGCTTCATCGCGTCGGCGAAGAACAACGAGCCGCTGAAAGTTTTTGGCGACGGCAAACAGACGCGCTGCTTCGGTTTTGTCCACGATGTGGTGGAAGCGCTGGTGCGTTTGCAGCAGTGTGAAAAGGCGCGCGGGGAAATTTTCAACATTGGCGGCACGGAGGAGGTTTCCATGCTCGAACTCGCGCAGCTCGTGGTGAAAACGCTCTGCTCGAAATCCAAAATTGAGCTGATTCCCTACGACCAGGCTTACGCGCCGGGCTTTGACGACATGCGCCGCCGCAAACCGCTCGTGGCAAAACTGGAACGCTTCGTGAAATTCAAGCCGCAGACACCGCTCCGCGAAATCATCCGGCTGACGGCGGAATAATTGCGCCGGAAGCGTGAATGAGAATAGCCCACGGTTTCAATCCTAATCTTAATCGTAATCGGCTTTTTTTGATTAAGATTACGAATTAAGATTACGATATGGTTATTTCGCCCACTGCGGATTTTCCATGAAGGCGTAGCAGAGCAGGTGCAAAATGTTCATCTGCGCGTCCTCGACGCGGCCGTAGTGCGTGTCGCCGATGACGATGACGTGGTCGGCGATCTCCGCCATGCGCCCGCGTTTGCCGCCGACGAGCGCGATGGTCTGCAGGCCGTGTTTCTTCGCCCAGTCGAGCGCCTTCACGCAGTTGGGCGAGTTGCCGCTGACGCTGATGGACAGCGCGACGTCACCGGCGCGGCCGTAGTTCTGCAACTGGCCGGCGAACACGTCCTCGTAGGAATAATCGTTGGCGAGCGCGGTCATCCAGCTCACGTTGTCGTTGAGCGAGAGGACGCGGAAGCGTTTGCCGAGCTTGTCGGACGCGCCCTTGCCGAGGTCGGTGGCGAAGTGCGAGATGTTCGCTGCACTGCCGCCGTTGCCAAAACAGTAAATATTTTTGTCGGCCTTGAGCGCGTCGCGCAGCAGCCCGATGAGCTTCGCGACGGCGTCGGCGGACACGGAATCCAACGCGGCTTTCTGGGCTTTGACGTAATCGTTAATCCACTGGTTCATTTCAGACAAGCTACAGCAATTTGACTTGGACTCAAGCTGCATTCCGGTTCACGCGCAGAACGGCCGCGGCAGGTTTCCTTCCGCATTGACCAAAAGGAAGCAGCGTGGTGAATAAATCTTGTTCGATTTTGCCCGCGTTCGCGGATAGCTTTCCCGCCGTGTCCGCCGAAGCGCAACTCACTCCCATGATGGCGCAGTATCGCCGCATCAAAGGCGAACTGCCAAAAGACGCCCTGCTGCTCTTCCGCCTCGGCGATTTTTACGAGATGTTTTTCGAGGACGCGCAGGCTGGCGCGCAGCTCCTCAACCTTTCGCTCACCGCCCGCAACGGCGTGCCGATGTGCGGTCTGCCGCATCACGCCGCCAACGGCTACATCGCCCGCATTTTGAAAAGCGGACGCAAGGTCGCCATCTGCGATCAGACCGAAGACGCGCGTCCGGGAAAATTGGTAAACCGCGAGGTTACGCAAATCCTTTCGCCCGGCACGCATTTTGACGAACGGATGCTCGTCGCAGAACGGAATAATTTTTTGGCGTCAGTTTACCCGTCGGGAAAAATCTTTGGTCTCGCGCTGGTGGATCTGACCACCGGCGATTTTCTGACGACGGAGTTGGAAAATGATGCTGCGTTGCTCGCCGAACTCGAACGCCTGCGGCCGGCGGAAATTATTTTCCCCACGGAGGCGGTTGCTGTGCGCGATTTGCTGCGTGGCGCATTCCAGATTTTGAGTGGCTACGACGACTGGACCTTCGCGCCGGAAACCGCGTTTTACACCGTCAAAGAACAATTCAAGGTCGCCTCGCTCGACGGCTTCGGCCTGAAGGACAAAACCGCCGCCATCGGTGCGGCCGGCGGCGCGCTGCATTATCTCACGCAAAATTTGCGGCGAGATGTGAAGCATCTCAAGCGCATTACGTTTTATCAGCGCAGCGATTTTCTCACGCTCGATTATACAACGCTGCGGCATCTTGAAATTCTCGAACCGCAGCATCACGACGCCCCGCGCAACGCCTCGCTTTACGGCGCGCTCAACAAGACCGTCACGCCGATGGGCGCGCGGCTGTTGCGCAACTGGCTTTCGCAGCCGCTGGCCAAAGTGGAGCCGATCCGTCAGCGACAGGACGCGGTGGAAACTTTCATCAACAATTCCTTCGGCCTCGACGCCTTTCGTCAGCAACTTGCCAACGTCCGCGATTTGGAACGCACGCTCGGCCGCTTGAGTTCCGGCAGCGGTAATGCGCGCGACCTAGCCGCGTTGCGTATGGCGCTCGAACAAATTCCGGCGCTGAAGCAGACATTGGAAACGGTGGCCGTCCGCAAGGACTCCACGCGAGCCGAAAATCTGATTCACGATGAAGCTCCGGCTCGCGAGGACGCTCGTCCCACCAGCTTGATTTCCGAATTGGATTTGCTGATTTCCGAATCGCCGGATTTGGTCGAAATCATTTCCCGCGCCATCGTGGACGAGCCGCCGCTGCCGATCAAAGAAGGCGGGATGATCCGCGACGGTTTTGACGCGGCGCTCGATGAACTCCGCACCGCGCAGCGCGGCGGCAAGGATTGGATTGCCAAATTGCAGGCGGATGAAATTGCCGCGACCGGAATTTCATCGCTGAAAGTCCGGTTCAATTCCGTGTTTGGTTATTACATCGAAGTCACGAAAGCCAATCTCGACAAGGTGCCGGCGCATTACCACCGCAAGCAGACCGTCGCGAACGGCGAGCGATTCATCACGCCGGAGTTGAAGGCGATGGAAGGCAAAATCCTCGGCGCGGAAGAGCGCAGCGTGAAACTGGAATACGAAATCTTCCAGCGCGTGCGCGAGGAAGTGCTAGGCCAGTTGTCGAAAATCCAGCAGACCGCTTCCGCACTGGCGCAATTGGATGTTCTCGCATCGTTCGCCGAGACGGCGCGGTTGCACAATTATTGCCGCACGCAGGTTGCCGACGAAGGCGTGCTGCAAATCCGCGACGGCCGGCATCCGGTTCTGGAACAGCAGCTCGTCGAGGAACGCTTCGTGCCGAACGACGCGGGACTGGGTAGTGGCACAGGCGTCTCGCCTGTGAGTTCCAAAACAATTTCCACCGGCGAAAAACCAGTTCATCAAGAAACACACAGGCGGGACGCCTGTGCCACTACGCCGCAAATCGCGCTCATCACCGGGCCGAACATGGCGGGCAAATCCACCTACATCCGGCAGGTCGCGCTGCTCGCGCTGCTCGCGCACACCGGCAGTTTTGTTCCGGCGGCGGAAGCGCGGATTGATCTGGTGGACCGCATCTTCACGCGCATCGGCGCGAGCGATGATTTGTCGCGCGGACAATCCACGTTCATGGTCGAAATGACCGAGACGGCGAACATTTTGAACAACGCCACGCCGCGCAGCCTCATCGTGCTGGACGAAATCGGGCGCGGCACGAGCACGTTTGATGGCCTGTCGCTCGCGTGGAGCATTGTGGAATTCCTGCATAATCAGGTCGGCGCGAAAACGTTGTTCGCCACGCATTATCACGAACTGACGGAACTTTCCTCGCGGTTGCCGCGTTTGAAAAATTTCAACGTCGCCGTGCGCGAGTGGCACGACCAGATTGTTTTTCTCCGCAAAATCGTCGAGGGCGGCACGGACAAAAGTTACGGCATCCAGGTCGCGCGGCTGGCCGGCGTGCCGAAGGAGGTTTTGGAACGCGCCAAACAAATTCTCGGCAATCTCGAAGAATCCGAACTGACGCCGGAAGGCAACGTGCGCCAGCCGCGACGCCAGCAGGACCGCGAGAAATTGAAAAACCTCGCGCCCGTGCCGCAGATGGATTTGTTTGGACGCTGATTTGATTTTATGAACGCAAAACCTGTTGAATTAGCCGCCGGCAACGGCGGGTTGTCGCTGGCCAAAATCCAAACGCCGTGGAGCGCGGCGGAAATTTATCCGCACGGTGCGCACGTCGCCGGCTTCCGGAAAAATGACGAGCCGCCGCTGATTTTCATGAGCCACAAAAGTCATTTTGCGCCGGGCCAGCCGATTCGCGGCGGTGTGCCGATTTGTTTTCCATGGTTCGGCAACCGCGACGGCGAACCGTCGCACGGTTTCGCCCGTATCACTGAATGGCAGCTCGTCAAAACTTCCGCCGCGCCGGACGGTGCGGTGACGCTGCATTTTGCGCTGCCGGAAATTCCCGGCCGCGCTGCTTGGAAAAATCTGCGGGTGGAATTTGTTGTCACGGTTTCCGACAAGCTCACGATGGAATTGATCGCCATGAATGATTCTTGTGAAAAGACGCTGGAGATTGAAAACTGTCTGCACACTTATTTTCACGTCGGCGACATAGGCAAGGTGTCGCTCACCGGCCTGCAAGGCGCGGCGTTTCTGGACAACGCCGCCGGCGGCAACGGCGAGCGCAAAATCCAAGACGAGGCGGCGCTGCGCATTGCCAAAGAAACCAACCGTATTTATTTGGACACGACCAGCGACGTGGAAATCCACGACGAAAAGTTGAAGCGCGTCATCCGCGTGGATAAATCCGGCTCGAATTCCACCGTCGTCTGGAATCCGTGGACAACGCAGAAACTGCCGGATGACTTCGATCCGGCGGAATACTCGCAAATGGTTTGCGTGGAATCCGGCAACGTGAAGCAGAACAAAATTTTGCTCGCGCCGGGAAAATCCTCGACGTTGAAAGTGGTCATCAGCTCGCGGCCCGGATAATCATGTCATCGGATATTCCCCAATTTCGCATCGGCTCGGTGCAGTATTTGAACGCCGTGCCGTTGACGCGCGGCATCGAGAGCGAAATCATTTTCGCCACGCCCGCCAAGCTCGCCGAAATGCTCCGGCGCGACGAACTCGACGCCGCGCTCGTCAGTATCACCGAGGTTTTGCTGAACGACCGCTACGATATTTTGGACGGCATCGCCATCGCATCGCTGGGTGAAGTTTACAGCGTGATTCTCGCGCACAAAAAGCCGCTGGCGGAGGTGACGGAAGTTTTTTGCGACACCGCGTCGCTCACGAGCGTGAATCTGCTGAAGGTTTTGCTGGCCGAGAAAAATCTATTTCCCAAATTCGCGCCGCTGGAAAATTATGAAGCCGCGGTTGAAAAGGATTTTGTGCTGCTGATCGGTGACCGGGCGATTGATTTCCAGCGCGCGCCGCACGCGCACGAAATTTTCGATCTCGGCTCGGCGTGGACGGAGATGACGAATCTGCCCTTTGTTTATGCAGTCTGGGCGTTGCGGCGAGGAATTGAAAACAGGGGTTTGCGCCAGGAATTGCGTGACGCGAAGCGTTTCGGCATGGAAACGCTGGACGGCATTATTGAAACGCACGACGAATATGACGAGAATTTCCGGCGCGATTATTTCGAGTGGATCATTCATTACCACCTCGCGGAGGATGAAAAGCGCGGCATCGCGAGGTTTTGCGGATTGCTGCGGAAACACCAGCTCGGCCCGGTGTTCAAGCCGCAGTTCGTCAGGTGAGAGCGGCGTTCGCGAAAGATTTTTATTTCATGGCCGGGAAGTCGTTTATACGCTGGAACCCGATTCCAGCAGACCGTTGGTCATGCCGACATGAAAACAAAAATTCGATTTATTCTTCAGACCTGTTTGATGCTTGCCGCCGGCTTGCCTGTCGGCGGCTGCGTGTCCGGCAAACTAAATTCGTATGCGGGCAAGCCTTACCAAGACGCGCGCCACGCCGGTGGCCCGCAGAAAATTCCCGGACGCGTGCAATGCGCTTATTATGATTTGGGTGGCGAAGGGATTGCCTATCATGATTCGGACGCGGTGAATAACGGCAGCGGCAAGCTGAATCCCGCCGACGGAACCTATCTCAACGAGTTTCGGATGCACGAAGGCGTAGACACGTCCTACACGAAATTCCACGACGCGATTGACAACAATCCTTACGACCTGGTGCAGCCGCCGGAGAACCAGCTTTACGTCGGCTGGACGGAACCAGGCGAATGGTTCAACCTGACCGTTGAGGTGGAACACGCCGGCGTTTATTCGATTGATCTCCTTTACACCTCGAATCGCGGCGGGATAATTTCGCTGGATCGGAACGGCAAGCCTTTGGTTCCGGCGATCAACATTATTTCAACCCGCAACGACCAGGACCCCGTCGCCTGGCGTCAATGGCATCATTGGAATGTCATGACGAATGTCGCTGAGGTGAAGCTGTCGAAAGGCGTCAGCGTTTTGACGCTGCACATTGTCACCGAAGGCAACATGAATCTGGCCTATCTTGATTTTAAACCGTAAGCCGAAAAACATCTCGCAATGAATTTCAGATTTTTGATTCCGGTTTTGCTGGGGCTTGCCACGCCGATGCCAGCCTGGTCCGCCTCGTTTTACTCGCAGCGGTTGGAAGATTCCAACGCGGTCTATGTCACTCCCTCCGGTGGCGGCGACGACACCGCAGCATTGCAGCAGGCGATCAACCGGGTTCAGGAAACCACCGGCCAGGGCATCGTCATGCTTGCGCCGGGACAATATCACATTCGCGATACCATTTATATTTGGCCCGGCATCCGGTTGATTGGCTACGGTGCCGAACGGCCGATGATTGTTCTGCCCGCCACCACGCCGGGCTTTGGTGATGCGGCGCACGAAAAGCTCATGATTTTTTTCGCCGGCGCACGACCTCGCGACCCACAGGCTGATGCCAGTTCCGTTCCCGATGCCAATCCGGGCACGTTTTATTCCGCGCTCGCCAATATTGATTTCACGGTTGAGGACGGAAATGCCGGCGCGGTCGTGGTGCGGGCGCGCTATGCCCAGCACTGTTTTCTCGCGCACATGGATTTTCATCTCGGCCCGGCGCTGGCGGGCGTTCACGAAGGCGGCAATGTGATCGAGGACGTCCACTTCTTCGGCGGCACGCACGCGATTTGGACGGCAAAGCCTTCGCCCGGCTGGCAGTTGACGGTCATTGATTCCACTTTTGAAGGCCAGCGCGAGGCGGCCATTCTGGAACACGAAGCCGGCCTCACGCTGATTCGTCCGCACTTCCGGCAAGTGCCCACCGCCGTTGAAATCGAGCCGGACTGGGCGGATGAACTTTGGGTCAAGAACGCACGGCTCGAAGACATTTCCGGCCCGGCATTCATCTTCGGCATGGAAAAAAGTCCGCGCACCGAGATCAACATGGAAGGCGTGACCTGCCGCAACGTGCCGGTTTTCGCCGCGTTGGGTGACAGTGGCAAAAAGTTTGCCGCTCCCGCCGAAATTTATGGCGTGAACATTTTTTCCCACGGGCTGAACTACGCCGACATGGGAGCCGTGCCGGAAATTGAAACCCGTTTTGATGCCACGCCGCTGACCGTGTTGCCACCGGCGGTCGCCTCCGATCTCGCCCAACTGCCGGCGTGCTACACCTGGGTCAACCTGCGTGACTTGGGCGCGAAGGGTGATGGTCAGACCGACGACACCGCCGTGTTGCAAAAAGCCATTGACGATCACCGCACGATTTATATTCCCTCAGGTTTTTACGTTGTGCGCGACACTTTGAAATTGAAGTCCGATACCGTGCTGATCGGGCTGCATCCGGGCGCGACGCAGATTATTTTACCCGACGGCACGCCCGCCTATCAGGGCATCGGTGCGCCCAAAGCGTTGCTGGAAGCGCCCAAAGGCGGCAGCAACATTGTCATCGGCATCGGGCTTTACACAGGCGGCAATAACCAGCGGGCCGTTGCCGCGCTCTGGAAGGCCGGTTCCAATTCGATGATGAACGACGATCGTTTTCTGGGCGGACACGGCACGCCGTTGCCCGATGGTTCCCGTCAAAGGCCGTATAACGAAAGTCACAACGCCGATCCTGACCCGAACCGCCATTGGGACGGCCAGTATCCCAGCCTTTGGGTCACCGACGGCGGCGGCGGAACATTTTTGGATATTTGGACGCCTTCAACTTTTGCCCAGGCGGGGATGGTGGTTTCCGACACCGAAACTCCAGGGCGCGCCTACCAGATTTCGAGCGAGCATCATGTCCGCCACGAGGTTCAGGTGCGCAATGCGGCCAACTGGAGCTTTTATGCGTTGCAAACGGAAGAAGAGCGCGGTGAAAGCGGCTTCTGCCTGCCGGTTGAAATTGATTCGTCGCATGATATCACCTTTGCCAATTATCACAGCTACCGCGTCATCAGTTCCTACCAGCCGTTTCCGTGGGCCGTGAAGGTTTCCAATTCGCGCGACATCCATTTCCGTAATTTTCACTGCGACAGCAACAGCAAGGTAAGTTTTGACTCCGCCATTTATGACCAGACGCAAAACCTCGAAATTCGCCAGCATGAATTTGCCGGGCTGGATATTTCGAGCCAGGAACCGCCGCGCCAAGCTGCCAAAACTTCATCCGTCGTCGCGCGCGGCGCAAAAATGGAAAAACTGGCCGGCGAATTTTTCAACATCTCCGGTGGCGCAGCCGGGCCGCACGGTGATTTCTATTTTGTGGATGCGCACTGGCAACGAATTTATTGTTGGAATGCCACGGCGCGGCAGCTTACAACCGTCTGTGATGCGCCGATGGATCCGGATAATCTTGCCGTGGATGAAACGGGAAACCTGATGGTCGTTTCCTATTCGGGCAACGGCGTGGTTTATACGTCGAATGCCGGCGGCGAAATCACGCCGCTTACGCCTGAAGCCGTCACCAACTGGCCCGGAAAAAATTTATTTCTGCCGGTCAGCGACTGGCATCTAAACCAAGATTCACTATCTCATCCCGCAGCATATTTTATTTCACCGGACCAGACGACCATTCTGCCAGTTGGCCGGGATTTTCTCGGTGGAGCAACCAGTTGGGGCGTCAAATCCAGTCCGCCCATCCGCGCCTTCGGTCTGGGCCACGCCGTGCCGGGCGAGCCGTTTTATGTCACCGACGAATCGAATTTGCGGACTTGGGCGGCGGATGTCAGCGCAGACGGGAGCTTGAAAAATTTCCGGCTGTTCGCGGAACAAGGCGGTGAAAGCGTGACGACGGATTCGCGCGGCAATGTCTATATCGCCGCCGGCCAGATTTATGTTTATGATCCGGCGGGCAAACTGATTGACACCATCGGAGTTCCCGGACGTCCGACGCAGTTGATGTTCGGCGGCAAAGACGGCAAAACGCTTTTCATTGCGGCCCGAACGTCGCTTTACGCGGTGCGCGTGAAATAGGGAAAAAAACTGAGAGACTTTCAATGT
>CAZIFP010000001.1:0-57786 GCA_964538105.1 uncultured Bifidobacteriaceae bacterium | reverse complement strand
CCCAGCCATTTGGCTTTTGGTTTGATGTGAGCCGCGTCCCGTTTCCTCAAAGCTAATTGAGCAATATCTGCTAAAAGCGGTGATTAAAACCCTCGTATGGTTTTTCAATTGCAATCCCATTATCCGACACCAAACAGCACATGACGTAATACTGTAAACCGAAAAAACGTAGTATTTTTATTGACACAAATAGATATTTCATATAAAAAACACTAGTGCCGTTTCCTTCCTTGAATTCTTTAATGGGAAAGTGCTGTGAAAATGTAAACGCAAGATCGAAAACGACCTCTCTATGAAAAACATAATTACAAATAGTGTCTCCAATCTTTGGAGTCATTTGATGGCCAGGCGCGCCCTCATCGGTGCGATGTGCGGGTTTGGCTTGTTGTCAGCTGCGTTTGGCGGCACCGTCATCCAGTTGGACTTGGGCAACAACGCGCTGGCGGCGAATGGTGCCGGCTTTACCAAGGTGGGGACTGGAAACTACACCTTCAACAACGGGAGCTACTATGAATGGGACAACGTCGCCGGTTCTGGCTTTACGCTTTCCATGACGAACATTGGTTCGTGGAACCCCGGAACGACATCCTTGGCTAGTGACGGGTTCTATAATCAAGCTGGCAATGGTGCCGGCTATTTCACCCTTAGCGGACTGCCTGCGGGAAACACGGTCGCAATCTACGCCTGCGTTGGCTGGAACGGCACGGCGCAAGGCCCTCAATTTGAATATGGGGGCGTGACCAACCAGGTCACCGACCCTGGAACCGAGGCCAATCCCAGCATTACCAACATGCAATTGGTGGGCCGCGCGGTGGTGGATGTGAATGGCAAAGTGAGTGGTCTCTGGTATGGCCCTGGCACCGTGCCGAATAATAATGAAGGTGACATGGGGGCGATCATTTTTGACGTTGAGCCTTGCCAGCCCGTCATTACGCTGAACGGATTGAATCCAATGCTTATTCCGGTGAACAGCGCATTCACCGATCCGGGAGCGACGGCGGTGGAATCCTGCTCCGGATCTCCGCTCACCGTGACCACCAATGGGAGCGTGAACAATTCCGTCATTGGAAACTATACCCTGACTTACTCGGCCGTCGCGGATGGTATCTCGAATTCAATCAGCCGCACGGTCAATGTGGTGCTTAGCGACTTTCTTAATCTGGATCTGGCGGTAAACGGTGACGGCACAATCGCTCCTGCCGGATTTAACCGGCTTAATTATTCTACAGCCAACATGATTTTTTCGGAGCCAAGTGTCGGCGGCACCACTTATACGGTTAGTTTCACGAACGTGAGTGGTTCATATAAAGGCGGCGGGACCACCATTGACAGTGACGGTTATTATTGCAATTCCGGCACGACGAACAGCTTTTATGTGAGTGGACTGGTGCCCGGCAGTCAGGTGACGCTGTATGCGTGCTGGGCCTGGGATGGTGCCAACAATGCTGCGATTATTTATTACGGTGGTGCGTCCAATTTGCTCAATGTTGCCTCCGGCATCACCCTGCCTTCGCCCACGACGTTCATGAATTGTGGAACGGCGGTGGCCGATGCCACGGGCGTGGTGAGCGGTAACTGGACTGGACAAACCGGTCATCAGGGACAAATCGGCGGAATGATTTTCGCCATTCAAGCCCCGGTCGGCCATACCATCACCATTTTGCCATCCGGCGTTACCAACAGTTGTGGCGGCGGAGCTACCTTTGTTGCCGCAGCACCGGGAGGGGCAACGTATCAATGGTTTAACAATTTCAATTTGCCAATCTCCGGTGCCACCAATGCTACGCTCGTATTGACCGGATTGCATCCTTCTGCCAGCGGCAGCTATAAGTTCACCGCCACCGCCACCAACTCGGCTTGGACGTCGAGCACCTCGTGCGTGGTCAGCATCTATGACATCGCCCAGCCGGTCATGACCATGAACGGAAATAGTGTGATTACGATCGCGAAAAACAGCATCTGGACCGACCCGGGCACCACGGCTTTTGACAGTTGCGCCGGTAATAGTTTGCCCGTGACCACCAACGGCGCCGTCAATACCAGTGTGGCGGGACAATATAACCTGACCTATTCCGCCACAACCGGCGATGGTGTTCCCGGGAGCGTGTCGCGTTCGGTTTATGTGATTGACCCCACAGACATCCAGCCGGATGTGCAGTTGGAATTGGACTTTCAGTCAACCAGTGATGTCAATCCGGCCCCAGACGGCTTCGTCCCGGTTGCACCCTTTGACATTGGTCAAGGAACCTATGGCGATGTTTCAATCCCGGATCCGATGTTAACCGGCAGCAGTTATGTATTAAGCCTGACAAATATCAGTTGTTGGGATCAGTCGCCGTATTTGACTTACTACAATGTTTCAACCGCCGGCATCTATAACTATGATTTGGGCGGTGTCTATACTCCGGCCAGTTTCACCTTGAGCGGCTTGCCGGCCGGCGTGGTGGTTAACATCTATGCGGTTGATGCCTGGGGTGGCCTCGCCAAGGCGGCCCAAATCATCTACGCGGGGGCAACGAACCAGTTGACCACCGGCATCACCACCAATTCACCCAATCCGCCGACCCAGGCTGACTTCCAGTTCATCGGCTCGGCTTTGGCCAATAATGGCGCGGTTAGCGGGACCTGGTATGGCCCCACCGGCCCGGCTTCGGAAGGTGAAATTGGCGGCATGATCATCAACATCCAGTCTTATCCGGCCCACTCCGCAGTTGTTTCACCGCCTTCAGTCCAGCCACAGTGCGGTGTTAGCGTCATCTTTACCGCAACGGCTTCCGGCGGAGCACCATTCACCTACCAATGGTATGACATTCATACCAACCTGATTGCCGGGGCGACGAATGCCAGCTATACCTTGGTGGATCCGACCGTGGGCTTTTCTGGTAACTACACGGTAGTCGTAAAAAATGGCTTCGGCAGCGCGACAAACATCACGACTGTTCTTCCGGTCGTAGATGAGGCACCGCCGGTGATGACGCTCAACGGCGTTTCCCCGATCAGCGTCATGATGAACAGCCCGTATGTGGACGCCGGCGCAACCGCGTATGATCTGTGTGGACAGGACTTCGTTGCCGTAAGTTCCAACAGCACGGTGAATACCAGCGTGGTTGGTCCTTACACCGTGACCTATGTGGCCACGACCAGCGCCGGCCATTCCATCACGAACACCCGGGCAGTCAATGTCGTCGCAGCGCCGAATGACACGGTGGCTTTAGACTTTAGTGTGCCGGGTGATACCACCATTCCTCCCGCCGGCTTTACCCTGATTAATTGTTCCGCGCTGAATACGCCGCTTAACGAGACATGGTCCAGCGTGGTAGGGTTTTCCTATGCTTTGAGCATCACCAATTTTGGCAGTTGGAAGAATAATGACCCTACTGAACCTATCACGGAGAGTGGATACTACAGTGAATCGTCGGCGACTGCTCCCACCACCTTTACATTGAGCCAGATCCCCACGGGTGCCAGAGTAACCTTGTATGCGGTCTGGGGCTGGGATGGATTAACCCGGGCGGCAAACGTCTTTTTCGGCAACACCAATGCTCAAATCGTATTCCAAGGAGTTGATCCCTCAAATGCAGTTCCGACCTCGATGTCCTTCACCAGGATCGGAGCGGCACTGGCTAATTCGGCTGGTGCGGTTAATGGTTATTGGCAAGGCCCGGGCGGAGCGACCGCGCAAGGCCAGGTGGGCGGCATGATCTTCGTCATTGGCACCAACCACCCGCCGGTGACCTATCCGATCGCCATGATCGCGACCAGCGGTGTGTCCTCCAGCACCAATGTATTCAGCGGTGCCTGGATTCCAACCGACGCGGACGGCGATCCAATGACCGTGACGGTGCCGCAAAGCTCTTCGGCGCACGGCGGCACGGCGTCCACCGATGGCATCAACCTTACCTATTTGAATTCCACCGGATATAATGGCCTGGATACGTTCAACTATGTGGTCAGCGACGGCTTCGGCGGTTTTAGCACGAATACCGTCACCGTTAGCGTCAGCTCCGGCACTATGAATCAACCGCCAGTGGCCGGTCCACAAGTCATGGGTGCTGTCAGCGGTCAGCCCGCCTCTTTGAAGATCATTGGCGGCGCAAATACCCCGACCGACCCGAACAATAATCCGCTGACCATCACGGCGGTGGGAACTCCGGCGAATGGCACGGCGAGTTCTCCCAATGGCACCAATGTTACCTACACATCAACCAGTGGTTACACCGGCACCGATGTGTTCACCTATACTGTCGGTGATGGTCATGGGGCGTTCGCCACGAATACAGTGACGGTCAGCGTCGTATCGGCGACCGGGTATAACCATTTGGCGGCACCGGTTCGTAGCGGCAGCAGTTACAATGTGAGTTTTAATGGCATACCTTATGTCTATTATGTCCTGCTGACCACCCCGAGCCTGACGGTGCCGGTGACATGGACCCCGGTGGTGACCAACCAGGCCAATGCCACCACGGGCGTGATTACCTTCTCGTTCACACCATCGGTCAGCAAGGCATTTTATAAGACCAGCTCATTGCCATAATTGACGAGATGACATGCAATCCTGGCAAGCGCCACCTGATAAAAGTGCCTTGCCTGGGTTTTAATTTGGGGACTTATAGACAATGTTACCCTGATTATTGTTTTGAGGAGGCAGCTGCGTGTGCAGCAAATGAATCAAGAAGTTCGGACAGCCATTGACTATCGGTTTGGCCAACATTTTTTTAATTCGGTCAAAATTGTTTCACCATTCCGTCAGCATTGTTTCAGAATGGCTCAACCGCTGGAACCAGCCCAAAGGCAGGATGGATGACGCATGAACATGAAATCGCGTTATCGTCTCTTCCTCCGTAGGAAAAGCGTGTATTAGGCTTCAAGGTTCAAAATCACAGCTGCCACTCTGAACTAATTGTCAAAATGCACGGTAGGGTTACACCCCATGGCAATCGCATTTTGTTAGGTCATGTTTGAAGCCATGAATAATAAAATATTACTTGCTTCAATACTTTCCGTTGCCGTTTACGCAACCGGCTGCGACAAGGAACAAACCACCTCGCAGCAGATTGACAAGGTTCAAACCGAAACAAAGCAGACGGCACAGGACATGAAGGATTATACCTTCGCGCAGAAGGCGGAGTTCGTCAAAGCCATGCAGGTTCAAGTGGCCACGTTGAACGAGGATTTGGCGACGCTTTCCGCCAAAATTGACAGCTCCAGTGACGCCATCAAGGCCGAAGCCAAGCCCAAACTCCAGACGTTGCGCGATCAAGTGGCGCAACTGAACCAGCAACTGGCCGATGCCTCGAACGCCACTGAATCCACCTGGGATAGCGTCAAGGCCGGTGCGCAAAAATCCTATGACGCGCTGGCAAAGAGTTTCGCTGAGGTTCGCCAATGGGTGAGCGATAAAATTGCCCCATGATCTGTTTTTCCCCAACTGCAACCTGACAGACTCGAACACTTGAATCATTTCCGGAGCTTTCCAAGCTTGCCAACATTCGTCACATCATCAAACTTGTCGCAGTGAATCAGGATACTTATGACGCGCTGATCATCGGGTGCGGTCCGGGCGGCAGCAGCGCCGCCACATTTCTCGCACGGGCGGGCAAGCGGGTGCTCGTGTTGGAAAAGGAAATTTTCCCGCGCTTTCACATCGGTGAATCGCTCCTGCCTTGCAACATGACCATTTTCCGCGACATGGGCGTCCTGCCCGCGTTGCAGGCGGCGGGATTTCCGCGCAAATACGGCGCGCAATTCGGACTGGGCAATGGATCCATCAGCACACGCTTTGTTTTCCGGCAGGGCAGATTCAACCGCGAGCCGGAAGCCATCCAGGTTGAACGCGCAACCTTTGATCACGTTCTGCTGAAGCACGCCCGCGAGTCCGGGGCGAATGTCCGCGAAGGTTGGTCGGTGATAAAAACCGTCTCTGATTCCGAAGGCGTGAATGTCGAGGCGCGCGATTCCGGCGGGAAAACCTACAATTTCCGTGCGGCGTTTCTGATTGATGCCAGCGGACGCGGCAACCTCACCGGCAACCAGGAAAATCTGCGCGAGATGCACCCGACCTGGAAAAAGCTCGCCGTCTTCGGCCATTTTGAAAATGTCGTGCGCGACTCCGGCGAGGCCAACACCGACACCGTCATCGTCCGCCTCCAAAACAAATGGTTCTGGATCATTCCGCTCTCCGCCGAAAAAACCAGCGTCGGTCTCGTCATTGACAAGGACGAGTTCAACCAGACCGGCGGCTCTCCCGAGGAAATTTTTCACCGTTGGATCGAATCCAGCCCGCCCGTCAAAGAGCGCATGAAAAATGCGCGCCGCCTCGGCGATCTCCAGACGACGACCGATTTCAGCTACTACAACCGCAAATTTACCGGCGACCGTTTGCTGCGCGTCGGCGACGCCGCCGGTTTCATGGACCCGATTTTTTCCGCCGGAGTTTTTCTTGCCATGTGGTCGGGAAAAATCGCCGCCGAAGCCGTTCAGAAATCACTCGCGCAAGGCCGACCGAGTCGCCGGCTGTTTGCCAGTTACGAAAAGCGCGTCCGCAAGGGACTCATGTTTTATTGGCATGTCGTGGAGAATTATTACACCACGCCGTTCATGGAACTTTTTTTGCAGCCGCGCGACCACCACGATCTGCCGTCGGCGGTGAACGCCGTGCTGGCGGGCGAGCTGGAAGGCGGGTGGAAACTGCGCTGGCGGTTGAAATACTTTTTCCTGCTCGTCAAACTCCAGCAACGCTGGCCGCTCGTGCCGCACCTGCCTTTTCTGCGGCGACATCTGAAACAATTTCAAACCTCTGAAGCCGCCGCGAAAGTTTGAAACGTCCGATCGAAATTGAAATCGTTCGTGTGCACCGTTCCATCCTCATTTTATCCGCGCTGCTGCTGATTCTTTGCGCGGGCTGCCGCACAGCCCGGCCGTTTCCGCCAGCCGATTTTTCCGCGCCCGGCTGGCGCGTCCAGCAGGGCCAGGCCGTCTGGAAACCTTCGTCAAGCCGCCCCGAACTTGCCGGCGATCTGCTGCTGGCCACCAATGTGAACGGAAATTTTTTCATCCAGTTTTCAAAAATGCCGTTTCCGCTGGCGACCGCGCAGGTTTCCGGCGACCAATGGCAGATTGAATTCGGTGCGGACCAATACGCGTGGCACGGCCGTGGCACGCCGCTCAATCGCTTCGGCTGGTTTCAACTGCCTCACGCACTGCTTGACCCTAACCTCGGCGGCAGTTGGAAATTTACGCGTATTGAAACCAATTCGTGGCGACTGCAAGATTCACACACGGGCGAAACGCTGGAGGGCGAATTTTTCCCATGAAATGGTTTCGCTGGTGGTGGTTGCTGCTGCTGGTTCCGATCATTGCAGGACTGGCGCGGCTGCATTTGGATGCCGAGATGCTCGACCTGCTACCCGCAAACATTCCCGCAGTTCAAGGGCTCAAGATTTATCAGCAACATTTCACGGACGCACGCGAACTGATCATCACCGTCCGGGCACCGGACCGTGACACCGCCGAACACGCCGCCAAAGCCATCGCCAAAGGCTTGCAGCAAGCGACCAATCTCGTTGCCGCCGTCACCTGGCAGCCGCCGTGGCAGGAGCATCCCGAACAGACCGCCGAACTCATCGCGTATCTCTGGCTGAATCAACCGCCGGAACAATTTGTGCAACTGGCCGGCCAGCTTTCCGAAACGAATCTCGCGAATGTGCTCGCGGCCACGCGAGACCAATTGGCCACCACGCTTTCGCCCAATGAAATCGCGCAGTTAAGCTACGATCCGTTTGGCCTGACGCGCCTGCCTGAAAATGTCGCCGGAACGGTTTCCGGTTTCGGGTCGGGACAGGAATTATTCGCCTCTGCCGACGGCACGTTCCGGATCATTTTCGTCAAGGCGCGAGGTGAACTGAATGGTTACCGCGAATGCACGGCATGGTTCAATGCCATAAAAAGCGTCATCAACAAGTCGCCGTCCGATGCAAAGATAACAATTGGTTATACCGGCCGGCCGGCATTCACGGCGGAAATTTCCGGCAGCATGCAGCACGACATGAAATTGTCCGTCGGTGGCACGGCCTCGATTATCGCGATTCTATTTTGGTGCGCCCACCGGCGGATCAAGCCGATGCTCTGGCTGCTGACGCTACTGGCCCTGATTCTGGCGACGTCGCTCGCGCTCGGCGGCCTGATCTTCGGCGCGGTCAACGTCATCAGCATGGGCTTCGCGGCAATCCTGCTTGGGCTCGCGGTGGATTACGCCGTCGTGCATTATCAGGAGGCGCTCGCGCAGCCGGAACTATCCATCCCGGAAATCCGCCGCGCGATCGCCCCGAGCATTTTCTGGGCGGCGTTTACCACGATTTCCGCCTTTCTTGTTTTGAACTTTGGCGGACTGCCGGGTCTCGCCCAACTCGGCTCGCTTGTCGGCATTGGCGTCGCCATTTCGGCCTGCGTGATGATTTTTGCGTTTCTTCCGCCGTTGTTTCCGCAACGAATGCGGGCTCAAGCGAAACGTGTAGAATCCAAAAGCGCGGTTGATTCTCCGTCTTTGCTAAACCCGCTCCGTGCAAAATTTGTCTTCACGGTCACGGCGCTTATAATTTTGCTCTGCGCCGTGATATTGATGTCCGGCCTGCCAAAAATGGATCCCACCGCCAACGCCCTGCGCCCGCGCGACAGTCAGGCCTACACGACGCTCGACTCCATCAAGGAAAACCTGAACCAAAAGCGCGAGCCGCTCTGGCTGGTGATTTCGGGCCGTGATGAAAGTGAAGTGGCGCGAAAGTTGGATGCGGTTCTGCCGGCGCTCAACACCGCGGTCTCCAACCAGACGCTTTCCGGCTTAACGCTGCCCAGTGCGCTCTGGCCGCGACCGGAGTTTCAAGCCGCCAATCGTGCGAGTGCCCGGCAGCTTGCCGCTGAACTGGATCTGTTTCGCGCCGCCGCCTTGACCAATAGCTTTTCCGAAACTGCGCTTGGACTGACCGGGAGCATTTTGGAAACCTGGCAGCGCGCCGCCGCGACCACGAATGTTTTCTGGCCGACGAATCCGCTCTGCACTTGGATTTTTGAAAAGCTGTCTGTCCGCGAGCCGCAAAACTTTTATGCCGTGGGTTTCCTTTATCCATCGACGAACGCAACGACGACCGCGTTTGCCCGGCTGGATGAGCAACTGCCGCACGATGGAGTCTGGCTTTCAGGCTGGGATTTGCTCGGCGGAACTGTTCTGGCCGCCGTCAAAAACAATCTCTGGAAAGTCCTGCTGCCGATGGTCGGACTGATCCTGTTTTCACTCTGGCTGGCGTTCCGGCGGTTCGCGGAAGTTTTTTTCAGCGTCGGAATTTTGCTTTTGAGCGGCCTCTGCCTGCTGGCAGTGATGAAGATTTTCAGCTGGTCGTGGAATCTGCTCAACCTCATGGCGCTACCGCTGATTCTCGGCACGGGCGTGGATTACAGCATTTTCATGCAGCTAGCGCTGCGCCGGCATGGCGGCGATTTGAAACTGGCCCATCAATCGGTCGGACGCGCGCTGCTGCTTTGCGGCGGGACGGCGATCGCCGGTTTCGGCACGCTCGGCCTATCGAGCAACATAGGCATGTCCAGCCTCGGCCGGGTCTGCGCCATCGGCATCGGTTGCAACATGCTGCTCTCGGTTTTTCTATTGCCGGTATGGTGGAAATTTATTGTTGGCGAGAAGAACTTGAAAACTGCGTCCGCAAAAATTTCCGAGCCGTCGCAATTCTACAGCACGTTCATCTGGCGGGCCGGTTTGACGCTCGGACGCTACATTCCTGCGCCGGTTTTCGGGTTCTTTGCCCGGATGCTGGCCGCGATCTACTGGCGGCTGGCGGCGCATCGGCGCGAAATCGTGATTCAAAACCTTCTGCCCGCTTTGAACGGCGACCGTCCGCAAGCCGCCCGTGTTGGCCGGGAATTGATCACGGAATTTTTTCTTAAAATCACCGACCTCTGGCGTTACGAAAGCGGTGTGGCGTTTGAAAGCTGGCTGGGCGAGTGGAACGGCTGGGAACATTTCGCCGCCGCTCATGCGCGCGGCAGGGGTGTGCTGCTGGTCACGCCGCATCTTGGGAACTGGGAATTCGGAGGCGCGTTTCTCGTCGAACACGGTTACAAACTGCTCGTGCTCACGCAGCCCGAGCCGGATCAAAAGATGACTGAACTGCGCCAGCGTTCCCGATCATTGCGGGGTGTTGAAACCCTGGTCGTCGGCGAAGACGCCTTTGCCTTCATTGAAATCATCAAGCGCCTGCAGGCCGGGGCCACGGTGGCATTGCTGGTGGATCGTCCGCCCGCGCCGACGGCGGTGAACGTGGATCTGTTTGGCCGTCCGTTTCCGGCTTCAATCGCCGCCGCCGAACTCGCCCGCGCCTCGGGTTGTGCCATTGTTCCGGTTTACATTGTGCGCCAGGGCGGCGGTCATCTCGCCCGGATTTTGCCGGAGATTCCCTACGACCGCGCCACGATCGGCAACCGGGCGGCCCGCATCCAGTTGACCCAGGAAATCCTGCGTGCGTTCGAGCCGGCCATCCGGCAGCATCTGGCGCACTGGTTTCACTTCGTCCCGGTCTGGCCGGAGCAACAGCAGAAATGAAAAATTCAAAATTCAAAATTAAAAAATCGACACAACTGGCAGCGGCATTTTTCATTTTTCATTTTTCATTTTTCATTGCCGGTGCGGCCGACACCAACACCGTTCTCGACGCCTGGTTCGCCGCGCAAAAAAACCTCCACACCTGGTCCGCTGATTTTGTCCAGACCCGCGCGTTGAAAACTCTGACCCAGCCGCTCACCGCCAAAGGCCACATCGCCTTCGCCATGCCGAACGACTTTCGCTGGGAACTCGGCCAGCCGGCACAGACCATCGCGCTCCGGCATGGCGACGAGATGTTCGTGATTTATCCGCGTTTGAAACGCGCCGAGCGCTATCCGCTTGGGGCCGGCACGCCCACCGAATGGCGCGATACGATGTCGCTGTTGCAGGCCGGTTTTCCGCGCGACCGGAAGGAATTTGACGCGCAGTTTCAGATTTTGTCGCTCATGGAAACGAATACCACATGGCAAATGTCGCTCCAGCCGAAAAGCACTTTCGCGCAGCGGATGATGCCGGAACTGCGCATCGGTCTGGCGACGAATGATTTCTCGCTGGCCAGCACCGAACTGGTTTTTGTGGACGGCTCGCGGATGCGGAATGATTTCAGCAACGCGGTCTTGAATCCGGTGCTGGACGAAAAATTATTCGAGTGGACTCCGCCCGCCAATTACAAAGTCACCGATCCGTTTGCCAGATGAATCCAGACGATTTGCAACGTGCGCTACAATTTCTGCCGCATGGCGCGGAATTCCGGTTCGTTGACCGGCTGACGAGTTTGAACCCCGGTGAAAGCGGCGCAGGCGAATACACCGTCCGCGGGGACGAGGCGTTTTTGCGCGGCCATTTTCCGAATGAACCGATTTTTCCCGGTGTGCTGCTCGTCGAGGCTGCGGCGCAGCTCGCGGGCGTCGTGGCGCAAAGCGACCCGAAAATTCCGCCGCTTCGTAATTTGAAACTGACCGCGCTGCGATCCGTGAAAATTCACGGCACGGCGAAACCCGGTGAAACCATCCACCTTGAGGCAAAAATAACCGGCCGGCTCGGCACTTTGGTTCAGGCACAGGCCACCGCCCGCGTCGGCGCGGAGATTATTGTGCTGACGGCGGAATTGACGCTCAGCGGAAACTAACGCCGCCGTTTCTTCCCCCTCGACCATCCGACCGGAGATTCCCGGGGTTCGTCAATTCACCGCTGGGCGACATACTCGCTCAAAATCCCGTTGCTGACGGTGCGTTTGACGTTCTTGAAACCGCTGTCCGCCAGCGCGGTGACGATCACATTCGGCGGCACACATTCCTGGATCGTGGCCCAGTAATACTGCATCAGCTTCACCGTGGATTTGTTCCGCCGACGCAACCAGCCGATGCGCGGCACCAGTTGTTGCATGTAGAAACGGATCAAGGGCAGCGCCACCGGATTCGTGGGCCGCGTGATTTCCAGGATCAACACCTTTCCACCCGGCCGCAAAACGCGCTTGAATTCACCAAACAACCTGCCCAGATCCTCCACGTGCCGCAGCGCGTAACCCATGCACACAAAGTCGAACGCCGCATCCGCGCAGGGCAGGGCTTCCCCCTTGCCTTCCAGCAACGTCACCGGATTGCGCTTCCGGTTTTCCGCCAGCATGCCCCGGCTGGGATCCACGCCGGTCACCTTCGCGGGGTTCACGCCGAGTTCGAGCGCGGCCTTGATCATCAGGCCCGTGCCGCTCGCCACGTCCAGCAGCCGCATCCCGCCCGTCAACCCGGCCCGCTTCAAGGCTTCCCGGCGATAGATCCGGTCCCGCCCGAACGACATCATGCTGCTCACCCAGTCATAATCCGGCGCGGCCTCGTCGAACAGTTCATTGACAAAGTTCTGGCGCGCCTCCGGGGCCGCATAAAACTCCGGGAGCGGCCGGTGCGGCGAGAGCGGTGTCGCCGTCAAATCGCGTTGTTCATTCATCCAACCCACCTTGCCAACAGATGCCGGGAAGTCAAACGCCTTTACCTCTTGGCAAGCTTAGGCGCGAACTCCTGCAAACCGATGTCGGGAAACCCGGCATTGAAATGCCGGGCTATTGTCACCGCGTCGCTCCGCGACGGCCAAACGTAACTTGTCCTGTTACGAGACAAGGCGCTTCACAATTTGTGGACACACTTGGTCGTGAAAGCGGCCCAGTCCACGCCGTCCAGCTACACGTTCACCGGCCTGAAGCCGGGCACAATCTACATGGCCCAGGCCAATGTGGTGGGCACCGCCGGCCCCAGCAACTGGACCCAGTCAAGTTCCCAGATGGCGGTCTGAACCGCAGGGCAAAAATCTTTGAAATAATTTTTTCACCCCTTTCATTTTATTGTGGGGACGGGCTTTTGGGCCTGCTGGCGGTGGTTCTTAAGAAAAGCCAAACACCGCCGGCGACCGGAAGCCAGTTTGGCGCCAGACAGAAATGTCCGGCGCTTGTGCGGATGATCGGGGTGAAAAACGGTTTGGTCCGTGGCGTCAGGCGGATGCGCCCGCCATGGATGCAGATTTAAGCCGCCGGTTCACATAGTGGCGGAGGGGACATCGCTTACAACCGAAGAGGTCGGTGGCTGCAGGCTGAACTCCTCCCGGTTGTCCTAAAAACATTGCCGGTGACAATGTGAATGCCCTCATCACCAAAACAGCCGGAACAGGCAACTGTTCCGGCTGTTTTATTTTTTGCAGGGGCAGGGGCTTCAGTCCGGCACCAGTTTTCGCAAATCCTTCGGCAGCCACCAGCGCAGCAGCGGCCCGCACATCGCCGTGGTCAGCAGCGCCATGATGACCAGCATGGTGAACAGCGCGGGCGTGAGCAGCCCCAGATCAAGGCCGATGTTGATGGCGATGAGCGCCATGAGTGCGCGGGTATTCATCAACGCGGCGATGCAGCCGGCTTCGCGCGGCGGCTGACCGGTAAGCCGCGCGCCGAGGTAGCAGCCGCCAAGCTTGCCCGCGACGGCGGCGACCAGCACGAGCGCGCAGGCCAGCCATGCCTCGGGCGACTGGAGCGAGCCGATCCGGGTGTTCAAGCCGGTGTTCGTGAAAAAAACCGGCACGAACGCGACCAGCACCAAACCGGAAAGCCGGTCGCGCCACGCCTTCACCAAGGCTGGTTCCTGATGCAGGCACGTTCCAAACAAAAACGCGCCGAAGATCACGAAGATGCCGAGGTAATGCGTGATGAGGCTGCTCGCGAATAGCCCGATGAGTAGCACCGCGAGAAAGGAGTTGGGCATTCCGGTTTCATGCGCGGCGGGAATATTTTTACGCCACAGTTTCCGCAGCCAAGGGCCTATGAAAAATTGCAGCGCCAGAAAGAAAACGGAAATCTCCACCAGTTGCAGCAGCAGATGTCCGGGGTCGAACTGGCTCGTCACCAGCGCGGTCGCCACGCCGAGCAGCACCCAGCCGATGACATCGTCAATGGCCGCCGCGCTGACGCCCATCGCGCCGATGGCGGTGCGTTCCAGTTTCATCTCCAGCAGAATCCGGCCCATGATCGGCAGTGCGGAAATCGAAAGCGCGATGCAGAGAAACAGTTCAAAGCCCAGGTGCGGCGTGTCCGGCGCAAACGTCGCGTGCAGCCATGGCGCGATGGCTAGGCCGCACAAGCACGGTGCGGCGATACCAAGAACGGAAACCGCCGTGACGGTTTTCGATTTCGAGCGCAGATGGCTGTAATCAAATTCCATTCCGACCTGGAACAATAAAAAAATCAGGCCGAGCTTGCCGAGAAGCTGCATGGAAGTCTGCGTTTCTTTCGGGAAAAGCACCGGCCAGTCCGCCGGCCAGATCAGGCCGAGCGCGGACGGGCCGAGGACGATGCCTGCCGCGATTTCACCGACGGCGAGCGGCTGGCCGAATTTTTTACCAAGCCGGCCAAACCCCCACGCGGCGGCGATGATAATCATCCACTGGATCAAAACCAGCACGAGATGTCCTTCAATGGCGACGGGATTCATAAAAAGACCGCTCCCGAATAATTGGCGCGGCGGAACAAAGCAAGTTCAAACGCGGGCCATTAGCTGTAGCGGCGCTCTGTGAGCGTCGTTTTGGCAGTCATAGACTGCCGCTACAATGTGTAAATCGTTTCCGCCATTCGGCGCGGGAGATTTTCCCGCGAATGTTTGACGAAAGCGATTCAACAAACCGCCATTCGCGCGGCACCTGCCACGCGGGCAAGGTTTGCAACAGGAAATGTTTCAATTCGGATTCCTTCGCATCCGATGCGACGACGGCGACGATGATTTCCTTTCGCTCCGCATCGCGGCTGGGCACGCCAAAAACCAAGCACTCGCGCACCTGTGGATGCGCGAGCAGCGCGCGCTCGATGGTTTCCGGAGACACCTTGCGTCCGGCCACGTTGATTTGATCGCCCAGACGACCGCGCAGAAAAACCGCGCCGTCTTTCAATTCCGCCAGATCGCTCGTCTGAAAAATGCCGTCGCCGAGTGAACCGGATGTTTCCGGCCAGTAAGTTTCCGCCACCGCACGGCTGTGAACCACCAGACAACCATCATCGTTGAGCGACAGATTTACATTTTGCATCGGCAGTCCAACGAACGCCGCTTCGGTGCGCGGCGTTTCGCTGGTGTCGTAAGCAATGCCGCCGCATTCGGAGGAGCCGAGAAAATTGTGAATCTTGATTCCGTGCACATTGAAAACTTCCTGCTCCAGATTCACCGGCAACGGTGCCCCGGCGGAAATCGCCAGCCGCACGTTTTGCGGAATCGCTCCCGCCATGTGCCACGCACGCCACATCGCCGGCACGGCGGGGAGCGTGATGAACCTTTCGGCTTCCGCGGCGCGGCGGATGACCTCCGGCAGCGGCGCCGGTGCAAGAATCAGCGGTATGCCGTGCAACAGCAGCGGCAGAACCAGATTGGAAAACCCGTAGGAATGCGCCAGCGAAATGACTCCGAGGTTCGGCCAGTCCGGTCGCAGCCACATGGTGGCGACAATGTTCTTCTCGTCGGCCATGAGCTGTTCCGCAGTGAAGGCGACGAACCGAGCCGAGCCGCCGGTGGCTGACGTGGATTTGAGGTGAACACAATTTGCCGGCGGTGAGGAAATTTCGGGCGGAGATTGTCCAGCTTCGAGCGGGCAGACGATTTTGTTTTCGCGCCATGCGGCGAGCAAACCGAAGATAAATTCCGGCGAATGGCCTTGCGGAAAGGCCACGCCGGCCGGGCCAGTTATTTGTTTTTCGCCGGCAGAAAACAGTTCGCCGAATGTCCAGCGTTTGGCGGAAGCGACATCGCGCAGCGCAGGTTCATTGCGCCGTTCTGCCGAAATTTGCCGCCACCGTTCGTAAAGCATTGTCAGTTTGGTAGCGCACCCTTAACTTCAGACGCAAGCGAATTGATGATTTTGGCGAAAACAAATTTAAGCGAAACCAACGGGCGACGTTTCGAATTCGCGCGCGACAGCTTCGCCTTTGCGAACGAATTGGTGTGGGAATACCAGATGGACGCGGCGACGGGCAAACGGACTTTGAGTTCGTGCGACCCGAAACCGGAATACGCCCATCGTTGCTTCGCCCTCGCGCGCGTGGCGCGGCAGTTTTTTTACCACGCGCGGTTTGCGGCGGACCGGCCGGTTGCGACCGATGAAATCTATCAGCAACTCGTTCGCGCCGTCATTGCCCGCCACCCACGAATTGCCAGCAAACCCGACGAACAGATTATCATTCCCGGCTTTGCAAGTCTGCGGGAATTCAGCCGGGCGCAGGAAAATCTTTTGAAGATTGAATGCGGCGGCGCGTGGCGCTCGTATTTTTTGCGAAGCCACTGGCGTATGATTTTCCCGTTTTCCCGCGCGCACCAGACGCGCACCGCTGCGGCATTGGCCGCCGCGCTTAAAAAAAATCGCCTGCCCATCGTTCATCTGGTGAAATTTCCGGCGCTGACCATCAATCATTGCATCGTTTTGTTCGGCGCGACGGAAACCGGAGGTGGCTGGGAATTTGAATCCTACGACCCGAACAATGCCGAAGAACCGGAGCGGCTCACATTCGACCGGGCGTCGCGGACTTTTTTTCTTTTGCCAAATTCGTGCTGGCCCGGCGGCGAGCTGAACGTCAGCCACATTTACCGCTCTTGGTTTTTTTGATTCTTCGAATCAACTCGCGGGCGCCAGACCAGCGGTCCAAAAAAAACCAAGCCGCAGGCATTGATGCCAAGAATGAAGCCGATTTTATAGTTGCACCCGGTATTTTCCGGCGCAAAAATTTCGACGTTCTGTCCGAGAATCAAGCTCGGCAACGCCATCGGCATGAGCGCCCCGTGCATCATGCCATAGCCAAAACCGAACGATGCGTCTTTCGGAAAAGCCCGGGGCGAAGCCCAGCCGTAAAACCAGCCCAGCAGCATCGAGGCGATTAAAAACCAGGTGATTTTTTGGAGCCACAACTTCCGGCGCGCGGCGGGAATCGGTGCTGGATCTGATGTCGGCGGCATTTCAACCACAGCATGATTTTCCCCGGCGGTGGCACGCAAGCAGAATTTCGAGAAATGAACGCGGCAGCGTGGCAGAATAAACTTCAATCTTGAAAAGCGCATTCCAGAAACGCAGGCTGGCGTCGCCGGATTGCAAAACATGATTTTTTGGCGGATGACGACACACACGAAAAACTGGTTCAAAGGCGTTTTGCAAACCGCAGCCTTTTATGGGGCGTATTTGATGTTTGCGGTGGTCGGTTCGCTGGTCAGCGTGATTTGCATGGTTCCTGCGGTTTTATTTCGTGGAGCGCGTGCACGCGGGTTCGGACAAAAACTGATCCACAAGCTGTTCCGGTTTTTTGTGGGCTATATGCGCGCGTTTGGATTGGTGGAACTGGACACGAGCGAGTTGTCGGGTCTGCGCGAATTTGGCGGATTGATCGTGGCGGCAAATCATCCCTGCCTGCTGGACGTGGTGCTGATGGTTTCGCAAATGCCGCAGACTGTCTGCCTGATGAAGGGAAGTTTGGCGCGCAACATTGTTTTGTCGGGAACGGCGCGGCTGGCCGGGTATGTCCACAATAAATCGGGCTTGGGCCTGGTCAAAAAATGTGAGGAGCGGCTGCAGGAAGGGGCCAGCTTGCTGGTGTTTCCAGAAGGCACGCGAACTTTAGGCGGAAGATTGCTGCCCTTCAAAATGGGTTTCGCATTGGTCGCGGTTTTGACCCGGTCACCCGTGCAAACCGTTTTCATTACTACAGACACCAACTTTCTGGGCAAAGGCAGGCCGCTTTTTAAGCGACCGGCGTTTCCGCTGCATTATTCGCTGCGGCTGGGCCAGCGATTTCAGCCGGCACCGGGCGAGGACGCGAAAACATTCGGCGGCCGGGTGGAAAATTATTTTCGGGAAAGACTTTTACCATCCGAGGAGAACAGTTTAACAGCGATTCAAAACAAATGACGACGAGTCCGACGCATTTGGTTGTCATCCCCAGTTACAATGCGGGAGGCAAACTCGCCGAAACGGTGAGACAGGCATTGGCTTGCTGGCAGCCGGTTTGGGTCGTGATGGACGGCAGCACCGACGGCAGTGCGGCGGCTGTGGCCGAAATTGACGGAGCCGGGCTGCGGGTTTTAACCCTGGAACGAAATTCTGGAAAGGGCGCGGCGGTGTTACACGCAATGCTCGCAGCCAGCCGGGAGGGTTTCACCCATGCGCTGGTGCTGGACGCGGATGGGCAGCATTCGGTGGCCGATATTCCCCAGTTCATGTCGGCCTCGCAGAAAAATCCCGCCGCCATGATTTTGGGCGTGCCGCAATTTGCCGCCGACGCGCCGGCATCGCGTCGGCACGGCCGGCGCGTGGGAAACTGGTGGGCTAATCTGGAAACCTTTTGGGGCGGAATCGAAGATTCATTGTTTGGTTTTCGGGTTTATCCCATTCAGGAATCGGTGCGCATCCTGCAAGGCATCCGCAGCGCGCGGCGTTTTGATTTCGACACCGAACTTGCCGTGCGGCTTTTTTGGGCCGGCGTCCCGCCGGTCAACCTACCCGCGCCGGTCCACTATTTCAAACCGGCCGAGGGCGGAACCTCCCACTTCCATTATCTGCGGGACAATTTGCTGCTCATCCGGCGGCACACGCTTTTGGTGCTGGAGATGTTGCCGCAGATGAAACGGATTTGGAAATTGCGGCAGCGTGCCAAACACGGGCGGAAAATTCTCTGATCAATCCTCATGTCACAGGACAAAAACATCAGCGTCGCGCCCGATGCCAGTCTGACCAGGTTGGGCCGCTGGTTTTTTACACGCCGCCGGTTGGCGCTGATTCTGATTCTCGCCGTTGGAGCGACCACGCCCGTGCTCATTGCCCTCAATTGGAATCACAAACTGATTTTTATCACCCTGGAACTGGCCACCAAATTTCTGATTGTTTATCCGGCCATTCGCGCCAACTGCCGCTGGTTTGGCCCGGTCGTTACCCGCTTTCGCACGCAAAAAAAGGCCGTCTGGCTGACCTTTGATGACGGGCCGCATCCCGAAGACACGCCGGCATTGCTCAAGCTGCTGAAAATGCACAACGCGCGGGCAACCTTTTTTGTCATCGGCCGGCAGGTTCAAAAATATCCCGAACTGGCACGGGCGATCTTGCGTGAGGGTCACACGCTGGCCAATCACACCCGGAACCATCCGGTTCTATTTTTCTGGTGTTATCTCCAAACCCGGCTGACGCGGGAGATTGATGACTGCACCAAAACCCTCCTCGATGCCACCGGTGAACCACCACGGTGGTTTCGCGCACCGGCGGGCATGGCCAACCTATTTCTGCACTTTTTATTGTGCGACCGGAACCTGAAGCTCATCGGCTGGTCGGCGCGCGGATTTGACGGATTGCTTCACAACACCGAAGCCATGGCCGGCCGGATCTGCAAATCCATCCAACCCGGCGCGATCATTTTGTTGCACGAAGGCCGGCGCGACCGGCAGAGGCGTCCGATCAATTTGATCCTGGCCGAAACCGTTTTGACCCGGCTGACGGCGGACGGCTACGTTTTCACCTTGCCCGATGGAAAAGATTTTCTCTGAATTAAGTCCGGCGATCAAATGTGGCGGCCTGGGTTTGCAACGACGTTTGTGACTGGAACTGAAGTTGCATCCGTGTTTCTCTTGATGAGAATTATGTTTTTGAGCCATCGTTCAACGCAGACGGAATATTTTGACCTCCCTGAACGCACCGAGGCGGAGATTGCCGCTTCGTTCCGCGATCTCAACCGCGTCAATGTTCTCTTTCGCTTCTCGCATCCATTTGAAGCCGTGTTGCCGCAGTGGCTTGGCAAAATAAATTGTGAACGGCTGGAGATTCTCGACGTGGGCGCGGGCACAGGGTTGCTTGGAAAAACATTGGCAGAATGGGCACAGCAGCGCGGTTGGCACTGGCATTTCACCAATCTGGACACGAACCCGGTGGCGCTAAAAATTGGCGGCCTGCCGGACGGCGTCGTGGGTTCGGCGCTGCAATTGCCGTTCGCCGATGGCAGCTTTGATCTTGTCGTCGCCTCACAAATGACGCATCATCTGACGGACGAACAGGTCGTCACGCACTGGCGTGAGGCATGGCGGGTGACCCGCGACGCCATTTTCATCTGCGACCTGCACCGCAACGCCGGGCTTTACGCTCTGGTCTGGCTGGCGCTGCACCTAATGCGCGCAGACCGGACCATTATTGAAGATGGTCTGATTTCGGTGCAGCGTGGTTTTCGCCTGAACGAATGGCGCGCACTGGCGGCACGGGCGGAAATCCCCGGGGCAAACGTGTGGCGTTATCACGGCGCGCGCATCGTTTTGCAGGCGCGTAAATAACTTCTTCCGCCAGCACCTGGAAGTTGAGCCGGCTTTCGGTTCATGGCCATGGGGTGTTTTCCCCACTGGTTGCGTCGGAACCCTCCGCCTATTATTATTTGCGAGTGGCAAGTCATGGATATTTTCCCACGGAGTCGGAACTCGCTTTGACCGGCGCGGCGCAAGTGATGTTCCATGAACGCGCCGCCGCCGTGACCCGGAAGGTGTTCGGCAAAAAAGTGTTTGTGCGCGCCGTCGTCGAGGTTTCAAATTTCTGCCGCGAAAACTGCGCCTACTGCGGAATGCGCCGTGATAATCGCAGCCTCGCCCGCTACCGCGCGCGGGCCGAGCAAATCGCCGAACTCCTGATTGAGCATCGTCCCGCGAGCGTGACGGACGTGAACATTCAGACGGGTGAAGACCCGGTGGCGGTGCGTGAAGTCGTGCTGCCGCTCATCGAGACCTTGAGGCGGAAAACATCGCTCGGCATCAGCGTCTGTCTGGGAACACTGTCGCCAGAACTTTATGCCGAACTGCGAGCCGCCGGCGCGAGCATTTTCATCATGAAGTTTGAGACCGGTAATGCCGCGCAATACGAGCAGTTCGAAGCGCCCGGCACTTTGGCGGAACGGTTGCGGCATGTCCGTCTCCTCGCGGAAAATAAATGGAACGTCAGTTCCGGCTTCATCGCCGGGCTGCCGGGCCAGACGCCGCGCGATTTGCTTAAAAATCTGGAGCTGGCCCGTTCGCTGCCGTTGAGCGGATGCAGCGTCAGCCCGTTCATTCCGGGCGAGGACACGCCGCTGGCCGGGAATCCGACGGCAAACTCCGACTGGACTTTTAATTGTGTCAGCGCCCTGCGGATGATGCGTCCGGACTGGGTGATTCCCGCCGTCAGTGCGTTCAACCTTGCCGCCCAGGATGGCTACCGGCGCGGCCTGTGCGCCGGCGCGAACCTCGTGACGATCAATTTGACGCCGACCGATGTGCGCGGGGATTACGTCATCTACAAACGCGACCGTTTCATCATGACCGAGGAACGGGTGCTGGCGGCGATTGCCGCCGAAGGACTCGCGCCGTCGAAATCAGGACTCGCGGAATTTTACCGGGACAAGAACGCCGGTAAGGTCACGACCGAAACCATTTCCGAAACCGCAATTCAAACTTGAGGCGCGCTTGCTGTTTCCTCACCCAAAATCTCCCGTCCGGCCCCATCGCGTCGTCGTGACCGGCGCGGGCATTGTCACTGCGCTCGGCGTCGGCTGTCGTCTCAATGCCGAAGGGTTTCGTGCCGGGCGCCCCGCCATTCGTCCCGTGACGCTGTTTGATGTTTCACGGCAACGTGCCAAAATCGCGGCGGAGATTGATTTACCTTCCGAACTTCCGCAAACCAAACTTTCCGCGAACACCTTGCGCCGGCTGGATCGCGCCACCTGGATGCTGTTGCACGCCGCCCACGAAGCGTGGACGCAGGCAGGTTGGGAATCGGCGGAAGATTTGCCCGTGGTTCTCGGCACAACCAGCGGCGAAATGGTTTTGGGCGAAAAATTTCTGCAGCAGGCCATCGAGATGCCACTCCAGAAAAAGCAGCAGGCGACGCGTGTCATGCACTATCAGGTGCAGCAGCAGGGGCTCAACTTGTGCAGCGCGTTTGGCTTTCAAGGCCCGCTCACCTCCATTTCCAACGCCTGCGCCTCCGGTGCAAATGCCATCGGCCATGCTTGGGAAATGTTGCGGCAGGGACGCGCGGAAAAAGTTTTGACCGGCGGTTACGACACCTTGTGCCAGTTGACGTTTGCCGGATTCGATTCGCTCCAGGCACTTTCCACCACCCCCTGTCGTCCGTTTGACGCACAGCGCGACGGACTCACGCTGGGTGAAGGCGCGGCCATCCTGACTTTGGAAACGCTCGGCCATGCACGAGAACGCGGTGCGGAAATTCTGGGCGAAATCATCGGCTACGGCACGGCGACCGACACGCATCACCTCACGCAACCGCATCCCGAAGGCAAGGCGGCCTTGGCCGCGATGACCGCTGCCTGCGCCAGCGCAAAAATTTTGCCGGGGCAAATTGACTACCTCAACGCGCACGGCACGGCCACCCCGCACAATGATGCGAGCGAAGCCGCCGCCATCAATCGCTGGGCGGGTGACGGCGCGAAACATTTGCGGGTCAGTTCCACAAAATCCGTCAGCGGGCATCTGCTCGGCGCGGCCGGCGCGGCGGAAGCCGTCATTTGTCTCATGGCCTTGCGCGGTCAATGGCTGCCGCCGCAAGCTTCAATCACCACGCCCGATCCCGTCTGCCATTTTAAAATCTTGGGCGAACCAATGGATGCGAAGATTGAATCCGCCCTCTCCAACTCGTTTGGCTTTGGCGGCGCGAACGCCACGCTCATTTTTCGGAGGTGGAAATAAATTTATGATTTACGATTCACGATTTACGATTGCGCGGAAATTTGAAAGTCATCGTTTTGCTTTCCCATTTGAATGAACGCGCCGAGAAAAATTTTCGTTCACGGCCTCGGCGCGGTTTCTCCGGCGGGCTGGGGTGTTGCAGCCTTGCAGACCGCCTTGACCAAGTGCCATCTCATTCCCACGGAGAGCGTGGTGCGGCCGGGCTGGGAAAAGCCCTTGTGCATCCGCAACGTGCCACCGCCGGAAATTCGCCCGGCATTTTTTGCGCATCCTCGTTTGCGGCGCGCGAGCGACATCAGCCTGCACACCGTGGCCGCCGCCCTCGAAGCATTGGGCGGCGACGTTGTGCGAATCCAAGGTGGCGATTTGCGGCTCGGCATCATCGTCTGCACCATGGCCGGCAGCGTCGCTTATTCACGGCGGTTTTATGAGGAGGTTTTGCGCGAACCGGCCCTGGCCAGCCCGCAGTTTTTCCCCGAAACCGTTTTCAATGCCCCGGCCAGCCATCTCGCGGCGTATCTCAATTCGAGCGGAACCGGCTACACGCTGGTTGGCGACGACGGAACTTTTTTCCAAGGGCTGGCGGTGGCCGCCGACTGGCTGCTGGATGACCGGGCGGATGGTGTGGTCGTTGTTGGCGCTGAAGAGATGGACTGGGTTGTCACCGAGGCGATACGACTGTTTCAACATGACGCGATTCACAGCGCCGGGTCCGGCGCGATTTACTTACGGAAGGAAAAGCCGCCGGCGGTCGGCGCGGAACTGGTGGGCATCACAGATTCCTTTTTATTCACGCAACTCCAGAACCGGTCGGAAGCCGCGCGAAAAATGCGGGCGCAATTGCCGCCCTGCGGGCCGGATGAATTGCTGTGCGTGAGCGCGCAACCAAACCCGCTTGCGGCAGCAGCGGAAAATATGGCATGGCGCGACTGGTCAGGCCGGCGGCTAGTGCCGAAATCAATTCTCGGCGAGGGGTTCACGGCCTCGGCCGCCTGGCAGTGCGTCGCCGCCGGCAACGCGATTGCGAGCGGCCATTTTTCCGCCGTGAATGCCAGCGTGGTGGGCGCGAATCAGCAGGCGATTGGCGCGCGTTTTCGGGCTTGCGCGAAAACGGGTTAAATCACAGGCTTTGCCATCAGAATGTTTGCTCGCATTTTTATTTTTCAATGAATGACTCAACTGAACTCAAGGCCCGGATCAAAAAAATGGTGGTTGAAAACTGCATGCTCAAAATCAGTGCGACAGAAATTGGGGATGACCAGCCTTTGTTCGGCCCGCACGGTCTGGGGTTGGATTCGATTGATGCGCTGCAACTGGTGGTCGCCCTGGAGAAAAATTTCGGGCTGAAACTTTCAGATGTCGAAGTCGCGCGCAAAGTCATGCAAACCATCAACACCATTGCGGCAGCAATTCAAGAGCACAATTCCCCCCCCCCTAAATAAAAATGTTCCAGCCACGACGCCGGCAAACATAATTTAGCGAAGGTAAAATGGAGCTGGGTTGCAGCTTTTTGTTTCCGAGTGACATCGCTTGTTACGCCCTTGATCATGGACTTGCCTCACAAGCATCCGCCCAGCATTGGCTGGCTTCATCAAGCCCGTCTCCGCGCGCTTAAGTGGTGGCCGGCCAAAATGATTGGCATGACCCTCGTCATGACCTTGTTTTTTATCGCCTATTTCTGGGTGCTCAAACATCCGTTTTTCCCAGTCACCACGATGCCGCACACCGCCGTTGACCGGCTGATCACCTTCCAACCCGAAGCCCTGCCGCTCTATTTGTCATTGTGGTTTTATGTGTCGCTGGCGCCCGCGCTGCTGATTGAGCGCCGCGAAATCGTGTCCTACGCACTGGCCACCGTCGGACTCAGTATTATCGGTCTGGGAATATTTCTCCTCTGGCCGACGACTGTGTCATGGTCCGACACCGACTGGTCGCAGCATCCGGCGTTTGCATTTCTGCAGTCGGTTGATGCCTCGGGCAACGTCTGTCCCTCCCTACATGTGGCTTTTGCCGTGTTCACTGCCATCTGGCTCAATCGTCTGTTGCGACAGATGGGTGCCGGGAAATTTGTATGCGCGTTCAACTGGCTGTGGTGTCTCGGCATTCTTTATTCCACGGTTGCCATCCGCCAGCATGTCGTGCTTGACGTTCTTGCCGGTGCCGGACTTGGAGTGGTCGTCGCCGTGGTGCATCTAAGCTGGCTGCGCGTTTCAGGCTAATTTGTGTGCTGTGTGGTAGCAACTAAGTCGTGCTGTGAAAGATTTGGCTGAGATTGCTTGTGGGTGCTTCTTCAAAGATTGCATAAACATGCGGTTACTTTCGGGGTGATTTTGAGTCATATTGTCTGGATTAAGCCGATATGAATAATAAATCATCCAGTGCCTTCGACCGTTCCAATTGTCATCCGGCACTAATTTTCCGCTCAAACTCCCTGAAAACACATGGCGAAAGTCCGATATGCGGTGTCAGCCGCTTCACTTGGCTGTTTGGCGTCATTATTTTTGCCGCCGCAGGTCTTTTTGGGGTGACGCCGGTTTTCGCGCAATCGGTTCCCAACACATTTTGGCAGGCGCAAAGCATTTACCAGATCATCACCGACCGTTTTTACGACGGGGACACAAACAATGACAATGCGGAAGGCACTTACGCCCCGTCCGGCAACGGCGGTTCGTCGGTGCATGGCGGGGATTTCGAGGGCATCGAGCAGAAGCTGGATTACATCAAGTCGCTCGGCGCGACGGCCATCTGGATTTCGCCGATTGTGCTGAACACCGAGGGGCAATTTCACGGCTACTCCGCATGGAATTTTTACGCTGTGGCTCCGCATTGGGGTTCGATCTCCAATCTGCAGCACATGGTTCAGGCGGCGCACGCACGCGGGCTGCTGGTGATTGATGACATTGTCGTGAACCACGCCGGCGACCTCGTCAACAGCAGCGGCACCACTTTCAGTTATCCGTCCGGCTATACTTTGAGTTACGCGAACGCCAATAAAACCTATCCGGCCCCGTTCAACCTGACGGCGGCAAATCCGGCCCTCACGAATATTTTCCACAATTACGGCGACATCCAGAATTACAACGACACCAATCAGGTGATTTTGGGCTGGCTGTCCGGGCTGAACGATTTCCGGACGGAAACGCCTTACGTCCGCTCGAACATGGCGGCGATTTACGAATACTGGATTCAGCAGATTGGCTTTGACGGCTTCCGGATCGACACGGCCTTGGAAGTGGACATGGGTTTCTGGCAGAGCTTTTGTCCGGCGATTCATGCCTATGCGGCCACCAACGGCGACACCAATTTTTTCATGTTTGGCGAAACGTTCAACGGCTCGGAAACCATGGTTGGTTCTTACACCGGGAGCGAAGGCGGGGGCCCGTTCAAATTTGATTCCATTTTGGATTATCCGCTTTACTACGCGATCAACAGCGTTTTTGCCACGGCCAGCGGAACGACATCACAGATTCAAACCCATTACAACGCGGTCGCGGCCGATTACGATCCAGCCGCGCAGATGCAGCTCGTCAACTTCCTGGACAACCATGACAATCCGCGGTTCTTGAGCACCAGCGAGTCAAATAATAATACAAACGCACTCGAAGTTGCGCTGGCATTTCTTTACACCTCGCCCGGCATTCCGTGTCTTTATTACGGCACGGAACAGGGATTTGACGGCACGACGGATCCAAATGACCGCGAAGACATGTTCGCCGGTGAATTCAAGGACGGTCCTGGCGGCACGGTCTTACAGCTTAGTTCGCCGGGCGTTGACAACTTCAACATGACGCATCCGCTGTTCCAATGGGTCGCACAGTTGAACAATTTTCGCCGGTTGTATCCCGCGCTTACGCTCGGCTCATACGTCAACCGCGCCAGCAACTCTTCCGGTCCGGGATTGTTTGCCTACTCGCGCTTGATGAACACGCAGGAAGTGTTCGTCGTTTTCAACACGGCCAGCTCCAGCCAGACGCTGCCCGCGACCACGCTGACTTATCCCGCCGGCACCGTGCTGGTGAATTTGTTGAACACCAACGAATCCTACACTTTGACTGGCGGCTCGCAGACACCCGCCATCAGCGTGCCAAGCACGACGGCAAAAATTTTCATCGAACAGCCGCAATGGCAGCCGCTGAACCCGGTCGTGATTACCAATTATCCAATGCACTGGGCCACCAACGTGCCGACGTGGTCGCCGGTTGTTTTGCAGTTTAGCATGCCGATGGACACGAACAGCGTTCAAAATGCTTTCTATATCAGCCCGGCCGTCGGCGGCACGTTCAGTTGGTCGCCGGCGAATGACACGATGACGTTCACACCCGGCGGCGCGGGTCTGGCCGGATTGACCAATTACATTGTGCGTGTCACCAATTCCGCGGTGGACGCCGTTTCCGGCAATGCGATGTTTTCGCCGTATGAATTGAAATTCTCCACCGACACGAGCAGTGTCCACGACGCGATACCGCCGTTTATTTCGATACAAACGCCGACGAATGGCGCGGTGATCGCCGGCAACCTGGCCATTTCCGGCATCGCCACCGACAATGTCGCCGTGGCCAAAGTGGAGTTTCAATTCGACAACGACGCGTGGCAAACCGCGAGCGGCACGACCGCGTGGAACGCGAGTTTGAACAGCTCGAATTTTCTGAACGGCCCGCACCAGATTTCCGCCCGCGCGACGGATTCGTCCGGAAACATCTCCGCGACGAACTCCGTCAGTGTTAATTTTTTCAACGTGCCTGGAAATTATTTGCAGCGGGTCAGCGGCGGCAATCCGGCGAACGTCACCGACTGCTCCGGCAATGTCTGGCTCAAGGACACGGCTTATAGTTTCGGTTCGTTCGGTTATTCCGGCGGCACCACCGGCTACGTCGCCAACAGCATCAGCGGCATTTGCTCCGGCGCGCAGTCGCTTTACCAGCGCGAGCGATACAGCACGTCGAGCGGCGGATTTTATTACGAGTTCGACTGCCCGGAAGGTGTTTATCAGATCACGCTGCTGGAGGCGGAGACGTATTGGAGCGGTGCTGGCGAGCGCGAATTCAACGTCTTCATCCAAGGCCGGCAGATGCTGACGAATTTCGATATTTTCGCCGCCGCCGGCGGACAGAACATTCCCATCAGCCTGTTGTTCACGAACGCGGTGACAAATTCCGAACTGCAAATTCTTTTTACTCCGGGCGCGGCGGACAACGCGCGCGTCTCCGGCGTGCAGGTTCAGAAAATCGCCGACGTGTTCAGCGACACGGATGGCATTCCCGACTGGTGGCGGCTCGCATATTTCGGCCACGCCCTCGGCGAGGCCGCTGACAAATCGCGCGGTTCGGATGACGCCGACGGCAACGGCATTTCGAACCTGACCAAATATTTGAACGGAATAAATCCATTGATTGCAGCGGACGTTCCGACTCCGCCGGTTTTCAACGTCACGCAAATTTCAGTGACCGCCTCCAATGTCCAGATCAGTTGCTCGACGGCGACCAACTGGAGTTTCCAGCTTCAATACCGCAACACGCTTGACGCCTCTTCGTCCTGGACCAACATCGGCTCCTCACAGCTTGGCACGAGCGGAATCAGTTTGTTTACCGACAACAACCCGGCCACCAACAGCACGAGGTTTTTCCGTGTGCTGGCGCGATAAATCACCCTGCTTTGCGCTGCGGTCATTTGCTGAAAAACCTCGGCGACGAAGGACACAGGAGCCAGCTTCCTCGAACGCATTGCGTCGTCACCGGGCCGCGTCTTGAAAATCAGTGCCGCAGCAGCTTTGGCAGCGCCACCCGGATGTGCGAACGGCAGGCGCAAGCTAGTTGCTGGTGATCTTCATTCCGTTGGTGCTTCCTACGAACGTAAACGGCAACTTTATCGGCTTAAGCGAAACGGTTCCCACGTCTATCACGTCGTCGCTGTCAGATGGGCTTGCCTTGGGAACGCTGATTTCCTGGGACGATGTGAATAGCGCCAGGGCGGAAGGGTCAAAACTCACGGAATGATTGTTTACCTGCACTGTGAAATCGTATTCTCCAGGTAAAACGTCTTCGATCATGAATGAGCCGTCCGCTGACAGTTCAGCTGGATAATCTTTTGCATTCTTCACCGCCATTTGAAATTCTGCGGACTGGGCCAGCGCCTTTTTCTCTTCCGGAGTTTTGGCATTGCCCAATTTTTCAAGCCATCTGGCAATCGCGGTGTGCAACGAAGCGCTGGTTTGCGGCCAGTTCAACGGCGCGTTCGTGCCGGTCATCATTACCTTGCCAGCGAGCGGACGTCCGCCTCCACCAAATGAGATGCGGGTCGTTTCTCCGGGCTTAACCTCAACCAATCCAAGCGAGCGTTGCATCCGGGAGCCGTTGCCCGCCGGCACCCAGCGGACGATGCTGTGTTCTCCCGGAGGCACGTCAGTGATGATGAAATTTCCCGCTTCGTCGGTTACGGCCTGGAACGCGCTGTCATCGTAAAACAACGGCTGCATGTCTGGTGCCGGAGGACTGATCAACCCGGGGCTGTTCGTTTTATATCCAGCTTGATTCATACGGGCAGCGGAATAATTACGTTGTTGATTTGACAGCGACACCACGATATTGGTGGCTGGGTGACGGCCGACGCGCAATTCACCCTCTATTTTTCCCCACGCCTGCAAATGAACTTGTGGCGATTGTTTCAAATCGTCCAAAGAGACCTGCGCGAATCCCTCGTCACTCACGACGATGACCGATTGCGCTCCTTCATACACCGGCAGTGCGAAGTTTCCATCTGGCCTGGTTTGAACGATCCAGCCTTCTTCCATCCCCTGGTTGGATCGCAAGGTGGCTTTGCCCAGCGCCAGATATTTGCTCGGAATTTGCAAAGCCACCTGGGCAGAGGCGCATGGTTTGCCATTCGGAAGCAGGACGATTCCCTTGACTTCAATTCCCGGAATCCGAACTGGTTCTGGCATCGGCTGACCGCCGAACCGATTTGGTGACTGGCGTTCGGGAGCCGTTATGTTGACTTCCATGTGTTGACCAGGATTCAAGCTGACTGTTTGCAATGGAATTTGCGACCAGCCATTGAACTTCCCGTCCATCTTAAGCCGGTAGGAAATTTGCAATTGACCGGCGGGCACATGGTCGAAGGCAAAGCGGCCGGCATTGTCGGTTTGAGCATGATTAGCCAGATTGATTTTTTGAAAGATCGGCACGTCCGCTTCGACGAAGCTCAAATCGAGGTCTTCATTGGTTCCAAAACCGGAGGGACGCTTGAGAACACCATGGATGCTCCCGTAGGCATTTAGCACAACATTCGAATTGGTCTTCAGGCTTTCAACCGAAACTTGGATAAAACCTTCTTTTGTTGCGGCGGCAATTGACCGCATACCGATTTGCGGCGCGAAGGAAAAATTTCCGTTAATGAAGGTGGTGGTTTCAAGTTGTGCGTTGCGCCTTGAGTTTAAATGGCCGTCGTAATCAAAGCCCGGTTGTTCTGAATCCGCGCAAATGACTATGACATCCGCTTTGGCGGCGGGCTTGCCATCGGGAAGCAACACTTTTCCAACAGGACCAGCGCCTTTGTCCAGGAGGATTTCTACATTTGTCTGCGACTCCGGCTTAAGCATCCTGGCAATCGGCAAAAATCCGTCAGCCGTAACTTTCAATTCTGGTTGGGCCCACCTTTGATCCACATAAACGACAAAAGATCCATTGGTGCCCTCCGCATTATGTCTCATGTCCCATTGGTTTTGATTCCAAGTCAGTTGCGCTTGTCCTGGTATGACGAGGAAACTTGAAATGGGATCCCCATTCTGCCGATCTGTAACCCGACCGGAGATGATCCATTGGTGAGAATGATCCGGCCCAGCCTCGGCACCATGCAAGGGACGGTTTCTCGGTTGTTGTGATTCATCATTCATGCTGCTGTAGTCCGGTGGAATTTCGTCACCCTTTTCGAGCTGGAAAACCAGGTTTGTGATGTCGCCTTCAACCCGGCCAATTAGTTGGAATGGATTCAGCGTGTCCAAGCTCGCATTCTTTGTCGAGACCCTGTAGCCGGGCAGCCGCAAGCTCAAAGAAATAGTTTCACTCGGCAGCCCCGTCATGCTGAAACTGCCGTCCGCTGCCAAAGTCAGTTGCACAGAATCCCAAGCCGATTCCCGGCTGACCAACAGCCGGGTTTGGGGAGGAATAACACCACCGTCTGCCAGCACTATGCGTCCCATGAGGCTGTTCCCATGGCCAACCTTAAGTTCTCCCACATCCGTCACGTCGCCGTCTTTCCCGCCGTGGATTTTTTGGATGGGGATTGAGCCGTAAGCTTTGATGGTGTCCATTTTGCCATAAATATAATAATCCACATCCGGCGGCAGGCTCGTGAACAGGAATCGCCCGTCGGAATCCGTGCCGATGTCATAATTCCCCGTGTAATGTTCCATGCTGCGATCCACCGAGACAACTCCAACCGAAACATTCGTCAATGGATTTCCATTTAACATAACGCGCCCACGAATGGCCGCGCCTTCCGTCAACACCAGTTGATGCACCGCCGCACCACTTTCCAGCTCCGCGAAAGTTCGCCTGGCAAACCCACGCGCTTCGACCTTCACATCCATCATGTCGAATGGATCATGGGACGAAATTAAAAATTCACCGTTGTCGTCTGTCACAGCCAGCGGATCAACTCCCGGAAGACTGCCCCAGCGCCCGCTGCCGTTTCGCCCGCGTATGCCTTGTGCGGAAACCAACGCGCCACTGATCGGTTTGCCTTTGGCATCAGCAACCCGGCCATGCAGACATTGTCCCGGCGCAGCACCCGTCAGTTCGATGGGATCCAGTTTTACGGTAATCGGACCGCTTGCCGGATCAACTTTGCCGACGAACTGCGGCTTGAAGCCCTTTGCCACGGCCAGCACCCGAAACACCAATTGTGGGTTGAGTGAATCAATCTTGAAATGACCCTGTTCGTCAGCCTTTGCGCTCTTCTGGCAGTCGGCGTAGCAGGACGGGCAGAACGGGCTGGTGCCAGCTTTGGGTCCGGCGGTGTAAATGAACACCGTGGCTTGAACCGGAGATCCATCCTTGGCCAGAACCGTTCCCGTCAGATCGGGCCTTGGCTTTCTAACTAGATGGTCTGATTCAGTCACTGAAGAAATTTGATCGGCCAGCTTTTCTGTCTGGGCATTTAGCAGATTGGACGGGTTCAATGCCATCGCGAGCAGGAGACACAGGCACGGAATCAGACCAAGCGGAGAATCCATTTGGTTGGTTTTCATGGCGTAGTAAGCCATGGAATAAATCATTTTCAAACGAAAGCAAGCAAGCAATCCACAGATGCCCATCATGGCTTTTCAAACATGGATTTTTCATTTGAAAAAACAGCGTTCGGTCGTAGCTTTTAATGGCCGTGATGCAATAGCGCGATGCACTTACGCGCGATAAATCCCCCCAACTTTGTGTCACGGTCATTTGTTGAAAACAGCCCGGCTACGTAGGACACAGGAGTTCAATGGACCCCCAACATCCATGCGTCGTCGCCACCGGGCTGCACCTTAAAATCAGCAAAAGCCATGCCGGAAATGAGAAGCAAGTCGGTGAATGCAGATAAAACAAGAATCACTGCGCTACGGTTGAAATTGCCGCTTAAATCCGCCGGCCCATCGGACGCGCGGTGGAAACCGGCGAACCGGCCCCGCGTCCCGGTTGACTTGGCGCGGCGGTTTGTTAGCGTGCGGTGCGACAAATCATGAAGCTGCTTGCCCGCCTCATACAAATCCTGTCCGGTGTCCAGACGGGAGCCGGGCAGGAAATCAGCCGGCTCGAACAGTTCGCGCACTTCTGCGTGCTCGCCGGCAAAAGTTTTGTCCGCAACCGCTGTCCGGTGCGCGCGGCGGCGCTCTCCTACGCCACGCTGTTTGCGCTCATCCCGATGCTGGCCGTGGCCATCGGTGTCACGAGCAGCATCCTCAAGACCCAGGGGGAAAAGGAAATTTACACGGCGATTGACAAGCTCATCTCGAGCATCATGCCGCCGGCGACCGCCAAAACCGACAGCCACGGCACTTCGCTCAGCTTAAGCCCAATTGCAATCACATTGACCCCGACAAACTCGGTCGTGTCCAAAGCGACGGCAAATTTCGTCGCCAGCACAAATTCATTTGTGTTGGCCGGAACGACGAACAATCCCGCCGGCGAAACGCCCGTCGTCAGCGTTAGCGCGCAAAGGGAGGCGGCGAAAAGCATCCATGAATTTGTGCAGAACACGCAGAGCGCCACGCTGGGCCTAGTCGGGACGTTGTTGCTCGTAGTCGTCGCCATCCGGATGCTGGCGAACATCGAGGCGACGTTCAACGACATCTGGGGAGTGACGCGCGGACGCAGCTGGCCGGCGCGCATCATTCTTTATTGGGCGACGATCACGCTCGGGCCGCTGCTGCTGGTCGCGGCGGTTGGCCTCGCGGGCAGTTCACATTTGCAGGCGGCCAGGGAATTTATCAGCCAAAGCTCTTTCATCGGCGGATTGATTTTTGAATTTTTGCCGGTTGTTTTGTTGTGGCTGCTCTTCGCGCTGATCTACCTGCTGGTGCCGAACACGAAAGTTCATTTCGGCGCGGCGCTCATCGGCGGCATCGTCGGCGGTTCGTTGTGGCATTTGAACAATCTCTTCGGCTTCCTCTACGCTTCGCGCGTCGTGAGCTACAGCAAAATTTACGGCAGCCTCGGCCTCGTGCCGGTGTTCATGGCGGGGTTGTATTTTTCCTGGCTGATTTTGCTCTTCGGCGCGCAAATCGCCTATGCGTTCCAAAACCGCAGGGCCTATTTGCAGGACAAGCTCGTCGAAAATGTGAACCAGCGTGGACGCGAATTCGTCGCGCTGCGGCTGATGACGTGCATCGGCCAGCGGTTCCAGTCCGGCCAGCCGCCGGTAACGCTCCAGACAATTTCCGCCGAACTCGGCATCCCGTCGCGGCTGGCGCAGCAGATGTTGCAGACCCTGCTCGCCGCGCGGTTGGTCGTGGAAACCGGCGGCCGCGAAACCGGTTACGCGCCGGCCCGCCCGCTGGAAGCCATCACCGCGCATCACATTCTTTATGCGTTGCGCACCGGCGGCGGAATGGAACTGCCCATGCGCGCCGGCCCGGTGCGCGCGGAAGTTTTGGGGGAATTCGCCCGCATCGAAGAAGCCGAGCGCACAGCCGCCGACAGCCTGACCATGCTCGCGCTCGTCAATCGCGCGCAGGCCAAATTGGAATTGCCCTCGCCGGCAACACCGGAGAAACCGGCTTAATCCTCCCATTGCACTGCAGCCACGGCACTCCAGAGAAGCGAGCCGATCACCGTCACCACCAGCACCCACGGCAGCAAGACCTGCGGATTGGGCGAAAGAAAAGCCGACAAATCCAACGCGGGCAAACTTCCCCACGGCACCCACAACACCGCCAGCACCGAACCGATGACCGTCGCGCCCAGCAAAAATGCCGGACGCAGCCACGCGCGCCGGCGGCGCGGCAGAGATTGGATGACGCGCGCAGTGAAGCCGCCGTCATCAATGTAGGAATTTTGCTCGCGCAGCAGCGCGTCCAGCGGATCGTTTTGTTCCGGCGAATTCATAAGGACAACCAGCGTTTTAATTTTTCTTTGCCGCGCAAAATATTTGTTTTAACCGTGCCCAGCGGGCATTCCAATACCTGCGCCGCTTCGTCGTGCGACAGTCCGTTCTGACAGCACAGCACAATCGCGGCGCGCTCCTCTGAATTTAACCGCTTCAGCGCCGCTGTCAAATCAAGCTTGAGCGCACTGTCGGTCGCCGCCGTGGATGATTCTGATTCGGCTGATTCGGCTTCCTTTTCCTCCAGCAACCATTCCTTTCGTTTGCGCGCCGCGCCGCGAAACTCGTTGACCGCGATGCCGAACAGCCACGTCGAAAATTTTGCGCCGCCACGGAACGTTTGCAATTTCTGCCACGCCTTCAAAAACGTCTCCTGCGCCAGATCGTCCGCCAGATGCGCGTCGCCGCGGGTCATGCGCGTCAGGAACGCGCGCACCGGCGACTGGTTGCGCCGCACCAGCTCGCCGAAGGCGTTGTGGTCTTCGTGCGCCAGGACGCGGGCGATGAGGTCGGCGTCGGTGAAGGACACGGATTATTATTATTGTTTCGGCGGTTGTTGGTCGTTCTGCTTTTTTGATTCCATGAACCACACGATCAGAAATGCCACGCCAATAAACATGACAATCAATCCGGGCTTCCCGGCGACCGCAATCACGCCAATCCCGACGCCGGCCAATATCAACCCCGTGAGCAGGAGGCCGGTCTTGTCCTTTGCCCGAACGCCGTATTTTTCGTAACAATTCTTGTTTTGCAATGAAGCGATGATTTCCGGCGTCACCGGCACGCCCTTTTCGATCATCATGCGCACGGTTTCATGCGCCAGCTTGTTTCGCCGATGTTTGAAATAAAAAATCACGGCCAAGAAGGCGACGGTAAAAATGAACGGCATGATGGCCACCAAGGTTTTTCCAAAGCTGAAGCTGTCGTTATTAAAAGCTGGGGGTTCAATGCGAACGGCGGGGGCTTGAGGTGCTTCAACCGCCGCCGCGGTGACGTTGGTGACAGTAGCATTCGTGACGGCGGTGTTGGTGGCGGCCATATCCGCGGTGGTCTGCGCCTTGAGCGACGGCGGCATGACCGCAAACAGCAGAAAGAGAATCGTAGCCAGCGTGATCAAATACGAAACCAGGGTTAAAAGCAGGCTTGAGGTGTTTTTCATAATTGTTGTTTGGTTGAATCGTTCACTAATGAGATGCGCCGGGCCGCCGGTTTGGATTCAAAAACTTTCAAGTCTCCGACCGTGAGTCAAGGCAAACGGCATTGCACCGTCTGAAGTTGAACTGATCACTCCGCCAGATTCCCGGCGGTTCCTGATATTCAGGTGTGCGCCGGGCGTTTGAAACTTTTCCACATCTTCGTCGGCAACAAACCGAGCGCGATGAAGGCAAGCTGGCTCACCACGAACAGCACCAGCCATTTGAACGCCGCGTCCGTGAAGCCGTAGCTGTGCAGCCCGATGCCGAGCATGTTCACGCCGAACCAGGACCACGCCGTGACGATGTTGCCGAAGATGGCGCAGTTGACAAGGCCGCGCTCGCGAATCATGCCGCCCCAGCGCAGGTGCAGGATGAGCGCATTCCACAACACGATGATGAGCGCGCCGTTTTCCTTCGGATCCCAGCCCCAAAACCGGCCCCACGACTGGTCGGCCCAGATGCCGCCGAGCACCGTGCCGACAAAACTGAACAGTGTCGCGAAACAGACAATGCCGTAAATCATCCGTGCGAGCGCCTTGCCGGTGGCCTCGTCCAAAGTTTTTGTGAACACGCCGCGCAAAATGTAAATCAGCGCGAGGAAGCCGGCGACATAGGTGCTCGCGTAGCCGACCGTCACGGCCACGACGTGTGTCGCGAGCCAGAAATTCGTGTCCAGCACCGCGCGCATCATTTCCATCGTGTCGCCTTCCAGCGCGAGATGATGCGCGATGATGAGCGTGATGAAGCCGATGCCCGCCGACACGACCACGCCGATGCCGTTCCGGTAAAAACGTTCCAGAATCAAGCCCAGCAGGCACGCGCCCCAGCCGATGAAAATGGCTGAGGAATAAAGATTGGTCACCGGCGGCCGGCCTTCCAGCACCATGCGATAAACCAGGCCGGTCGTGTGAATCACAAACGCCAGCCACACCAGCCACACTGCCGAGCGGCGCAACGTCTCGGACAAATTGAACCACGAAAAAACCGCAAGCAATCCGGCGAGGACGTAAATCACCATCGCGTTGTAGAACGGCTCCATCTGGTTGAAGAACACTTCCGCGCGCGCCTTGGCGATGGCCTTCGACTGCGCGGGCACGAGCGATGAATTATAATCCTTCAGCGCGGCATTGAATTCGTCCGGCTGGTTCGCGGCGAGCGCGCCGGCCATTTTCGCGTAGTCGCGGATGGCCTCGTCCACGGGCGTGCCGCGCGGCGCTTCGAGCAGCGCGTCGCCCATGCGCCGCCATTCGCTTGCTCCATTCGGCGGCAAAATCAGCGGCGGCTCCAGGTTGGCCATGAACTGGAAGCTTTCGATGAAGCCGACGAAGGTGTTGAAATTGGTTTGATCATATTTCTGCCCGGCCTGCTGGGCCTTCACGGCAGCGACGCCGTCCGGAATCAATTTTTCATACGCGGCGAGTTCCGCCGGCCAGTCCTGCGCGTCGGCGGGCTGCACGGTATTTTTCAACTGTGCGTAGCGCGACAGCCGCTGCTGCATCTTGGCTATGGCGTTTTCGTAGGCCGTGCGGCTGGCCGCCTCGACGGATTGAACGCGCTTGTTTTCCTTGTCAAAAGTTTCGAGCGACGGCGCAATCTGGTTCCACGAATAATGCTTGCCGTCCGTCTTGTTGGCAGCGCCCTTGTCCGGCAGTTTCAGCAGCGAGATCAAATCGGGGTTGTCCACGCGGAACACCGGCCAATCGTCGGCCACGGCGGGATTCATCATCACATTCGCCAGCCACTCGGTCGCAGGGATGATTTTCGGGTTTTCATTCCAGCCTTTCCACGGCTCGGTGTTGAGCGTCTGCTTTTCGCGGATTTCCAGCAGTGAATTGCGCGCGAGCGAATCCATCGGCACGATGCGGCCGTTCGCGGTCAACGGCAGCCGGCCAAATGCGGTGAAGGCGAAATCCTTGTCCTTCGGCGCCTGCAAATTGCCGAAAAACCATACCGCCATCACGAGCATCAAGGCCGGCGGCAGCCATTGTTGAAAAGTTTTTTTCATTTTGTCTTCCGTTTGGAAACGAACCCGACGAGGTGATACATGAACTGGATCACCAAACCCAGCCCCACCATCGCGCAGCCGATGTAAGGCGTCAACCAACTCGGATTGCGGACCACCTGCAGCACCGAGGTCGGCGTGCGGCCCGCCATCTGCGCGGCCTGACCAGCGTCCATCTGGTATTGGTAGTAAGTGTAGCCGCCGTAGCGCAGCGGATGGTTCATGGAAATCTCCACCTCTCGCTTCTCTCCGGTCTGCGGATTGTTCAGCAGCACGCGGCTGCGAAAATCCTTGGGAATGTCCGTGCCCGGATAAACCGTGTGCGTCGCCTTGAGCAGCGTCAGCGAAAACGGATACCGGACGCGCGCCGGACGCAGCGTGAAGGTGAATTTCTTGCCGCCCACTTCGATCGTCTGCGGCGCGACGAGCTGTGCAGTGATTTTTTGTGCCAGGTCCGCGCCCATCGGCTCGTAGTTGTTGCGCACCGCCTCGACCAGCGAGGCGTCGCCCGCCCAGTCGCTCGCGACCCAGGTGCCGAGCGAGCCGGCCGGCGTGGAAAATTCCAGCACCACCGACGGGACGTTGCGCTGGTCCATCGCCTTCACGTCCTCCGCCTTCTTGAAATCGAAGTTCGCCGCGATGCCGTTGGGCGTGAGCGGCGGGCCGTTCTGTAGCATCGGCGCGCGGAAATTGATGTCGGAATTTTTCCAGGCCGACTTGACAAGGATGGTGAACGGCAGGCTGTCAATTTTCAGTGCGTTCCCGGCGTTCAACAACCGGCTCGGGATGGCTGTGCCAACGTCGCCAGAAACAAAATTCAGCTCAAATGCGCCGTCGCTGTCGGAATAATTCCGCGTCTCGCCCTCGGCAAAGTGCATCTGCATTTCGCGCGCGAGCATGTCGGTCGCGAGCTGGCCGACTAGCAGGACGATGATGCCGGCGTGCGCAATCTGGATGCCGATTTTTTTCGGGGTCAGTTGAAACCGGCAGATGTGCGTGACGACCAGGTTCACCAGTAGCAGCGTGCCGAGCAGATAACCGCCCGGCAGGATCAGCGGGATTTTGTGGCCGAAAACATGCGCGCCGATCACCACCCATTGCTTGAAATAATGCGCCTGCGCACCGTAAAGCCCCTCGTCCGCCTGCGCCAGCGTGCCGATGAACACGAGGATGATGGCGAACGCGAGCAGCGTGGCGGTCAGCTTCAGCGACGTGAAGAAATCAACGATTTGTTTGAGGAGCATCGGTTTGCCGGATTTTTTCCTAGCCGTGAGCTTACGCCTAATTTGAACCGTTTTACAAGATTGCGATTATTGGGCCACCGGATATTTGGCGGATTGCACGAACTGGATCAGCGCGTCTTTTTGCTGCGCCACCACCGTCGCGTCACCCATGAGCTTGTAAAACCAGGTCTGCCCGCCGAGCGGCAGCACCACGCCAACAAGCTGCGCCGGTTTGCCGGTGCGCCCATCCGTGCCGGAAAGTTCGATCAGAGTGGCCTTGACGCCGGAAGCATCCAGTGTCGGCAGATTCGCCAGATCGGCGTCCGTCACCGGGTCGAGACCGAGCTGCTTGCGCCAGCGGTTCACGTTCGGCAACAGACCGCCGCCGCCGCCGGCGAGCGAGCTGACGTTGACCGATGCCTGTGCACCAGCGGCACCGGCGATGATATATTTTGCCACCAAAAATTGCGCGAGCGGACCTTCCTGCCAGCCGGCGGGAATCGTCCACGTTGGTTTGTCACCAGCGGCAGCACCTGCCGTTGAAGTGCCAGGAGTCATCCCGTCAATCTGCGGATGCGACGGCGGCAACTGGCTCAAGTTCATCGTCGCAGGAGCCGCCGCCGGAGCGCCGAACTGGATAGATTTCAAAAATGAAATGAACGCGGGTTTTTCTTGTTCAACCAACGCCGTCTCACCGGTCATTTTGAAAAACCACGCCGTGTCGTCGCGATGCAGGATCACGCCGAGAATGCGTTCCGCCGCGCCGCTGCCGGGCGCGGTGCCGGCGAGATCGTATAAGTCGGCAGGTTGCTCGCCGACCGTGATTTTTTCCGCGAGCGCGGCAACGTCGGTCTCCGGCAGCGCGCCCAGGCCAACCTGTCCGCGCCAGCGGTTGACGTTGGCGGGATCGGTGCCGGCCGTGCCGGCTAGCGGAATCACGCTGACATCGGCCTGTTTGCCATCCTGCGAAACGCCGAAGCTCGCCACGCGCATTTGCGTCGGCGCTTTTTTCTCCCAGCCGGCGGGCAGGATGTATTGCAGCGACGGTTGGCCACTGTTATCTGGCACCGGCAATCCGTTCGGCATGGTGGAAGGCATCGCCGCAGGCGCGGCGGGTGGCGGCGTTGGAGCGGACGTGTCGCTGGCGTCAACGTGATACACTTTGACGTTGTCGCGCCCGCAGCCGGCGGCGGCAATCATCAAGACGCTCCCGACGGCAACCGGCCAGAATTTGGAAAGAGTAAATGACTTCATTTTCGTGCCTGCTAAATTACCGGAAAACTGGGAACCGGCAAAGCTTACTTTGGCTTTCATAAGCCAAATCTTGTCACGCCATCTCTGGCAAGAAGCGACGCCCGGCCGGCGGAATTTTTGAATTATCGTCCTAGTTTTGGCATTTTAAGCCAATTCTGCGCAACTTGCATAGCGGTGCTCCGGTGCAAAAAAAGGCAAGAGTTCGGCAACCGATGTTTAGCCGGATTGCACCGGAAAGCCGAGACTGCTACCGTAAGTCGGCGCACATGCGCTGCAAAACAACCAACCGACGACCAAAACGATTATGAAAAAGATACTGCTGCTCGCAACAATGTTCGGCCTGGCGGCCACCCTGGTGACCAAGGGTGCCGAGGCCAAGGATAACTGGGATTCATTCTGCGCCAAATGCCACGGCGCGGACGGCAAGGGCGACACCAAGATCGGCGCGAAACTCGGGTGCAAGGATTTCACCGACGCCAAGGTGCAGGCCGACATCAAGGATGACGCCGCGTTCAAGGCGCTCAAGGAAGGCCTGAAATCCGACGACGGCAAAAACTTGATGAAGCCGTTCGACCAGTTGTCCGACGACGAAATCAAGGCGCTCGTGGCTTACGTCCACACCTTGAAAAAATAATCTGCTTTCGGTTGCTGCCGGGGGCCTTCACCGGTCGGAAAACAAAAACGTGTGACCCGGTGGAATCCCCAGCTGGCCAGCGACCGATTTTTAATTTTTAAATCCTGCGCCACGCATGAGCGATTCGCAAAATCAAAATTCCGGGAAACGTCCCTCGCTGTTCCGCAACTGGATCAGCCTGATCGGCACCGTAATCGCCATCGGGGCTCTGTTTTCCTTTTTGCTGCTGTTCGTGCTGGATGCGATTTCAAAATTCTCCAATCCCTACGTCAGCATCCTGACCTACATCGGTGTGCCGCAATTTTTGATCGGCGGCATCGTGCTGGCATTTTTCGGGGCGTGGCGGGAGCGTCGCCGCCGCGCGCACGGCGGCGTGCCGACGTCGCTGAAGATTGATTTGAACCAGCCGCACGACCGGCGGAATTTGATTGCGTTCGTCACGGGCAGCATCGTTTTCCTGCTGCTCTCGGCCATCGGTTCCTACAACGCCTTCAATTTTACCGAGTCCGTCACGTTCTGCGGCGAGACCTGCCACAAGGTGATGAAGCCCGAGCTCACCACGCACGACCACGGCCCGCACGCCCGCGTGGCGTGCGTGGAATGCCACGTCGGCAAGGGCGTTTCGTGGTTCGTGAAGTCCAAGATTTCCGGCTCGTATCAGCTTTATGCCGTGGCATTCAACAAGTATCCACGCCCGATCCCGACGCCGATCATGAACCTGCGCCCGGCTCGCGACACCTGCGAGGAATGTCACTGGCCGCAGTCGTTCGTCGGCAATTTGGATCGCACGTTCAATTATTTCCAGAGCGACGCGTCCAACTCGCCTTACTCGATCCGCCTGCTCCTGAAGATCGGCGGCAGCGATCCGCGGCGCGGACCGGTCGGCGGCATACACTGGCACAACCTGCCCGGCAACAAGGTGGAATACATCGCCACCGACGAGGCGCGCCAGGTGATTCCCTGGGTGCGCGTGACCGATGCGCGGGGCCATGTCACTATTTTCAAGACCGCGCGCTTCACCAATGATGTTTCCAATATGGATTTGCGCACGATGGACTGCATGGATTGCCACAACCGCCCATCGCACCGCTATCTTTCGCCGGAGCGCGCAGTGAACCAGGCGATGGCGCTCGGCCGGATTGATCCGACGATGCCGTGGATCAAGACCAACGCGATGTTCGTGCTGACCCGGACTTACAAAACCGACGAGGAGGCCACCAACTCAATCGCCCAATTGCTCGCCGCGCGTTATCCGAACGATGCCCGCATCCAGGATGCCATTGCGACGGTGCAGCAGATTTATGAGGATAATTTCTTCCCGGAAATGAAAGCGAGCTGGGCGAGCTACCCGGACAATGTCGGCCACATGATCTGGCCCGGCTGCTTCCGCTGCCACGACGGTCAGCACAAGACCGAGGATCGCAAAATCACCATCAAGGCCAACGACTGCAACACCTGCCACACGATTCTCGCGCAGGGCGCGGGCGCGGAACTCGATCAACTCGCTCCGGCCGGCCAGCAGTTCAAACATCCCGGCGGCGATTACGACGGCTCCTGCACCGACTGCCACAACGGCGGACCGTAGCCGTTCAGCCGCCAAGATAGGCGCGACGAATCTGCGGATTTTGGCGCAACGCCGCCGAGTCTCCGGACAACACAACCTTGCCGGTTTCCAAAACGTGGCCGGAATGGGAAATCTCCAGTGCGAGGTTCGCGTTTTGTTCCACCAGCAGAATCGTCAGGCCGCGCTCGCGGTTGACCTCCACGATTTTCTCAAAAATCGTCTTCACCAGCAGCGGCGCGAGGCCGAGCGACGGTTCGTCCAGCATCAGAAATTTCGGCTGCGACATCAGCGCGCGGCCAATCGCCAGCATCTGCTGTTCGCCGCCGGAAAGTGTTCCGGCGATCTGCTGCTCGCGTTCCTGCAAACGCGGAAACGTGGCGAAGACAAATTCCAGCTCGCGCCGGACAACTTTTTTATCACGCACCAGATACGCGCCCATCTGCAAATTCTCCAGCACGGTCAGGTTCGCAAAAATCATCCGGCCTTCAGGCACATGCGACAGGCCGCGCGCCACAATTTCATGCGGCGGCAACCCAGTGATATTTTTGCCGCCGTAGAGAATTTCGCCGGACTTCGGCTTCAACAGACCGGAAATGGTTTTCAGCGTCGTCGTCTTGCCCGCGCCGTTGCTGCCGATGAGCGTGACAATGCCGCCGGCCGGCACGGACAGCGAAATGCCGTGCAGCGCGGCGATCGCGCCGTAACCCGCAACAAGATTTTTTAGCTCCAGCATGGTTGTTTGAACAACAAAGAAACAAAGTAACGAAGAAGAGAAAACTCCGAATCCAAAAAACTTTATTCCTTTGTTCCTTTGTTGTTCATTTCATTTCGGTTTCTCTTCACCCAGATACGCGGTGATCACTTTCGGGTTCGCACGGACTTCCGCCGGCGTGCCTTCGGCGATTTTCACACCGTAATCCAGCACCGCGATACGCTCGCAGATGCTCATGACCACCTGCATGTCATGCTCGACGAGCAGAATCGAAATCCGAAACTTGTCCTTGATGAACTGGATAAGCCGCATCAACTCCACCTTTTCGCTCGCGTTCATCCCGGCGGCGGGTTCGTCCAGCAGCAGCAATTGGGGTTTTGCGGCGAGCGCACGGACGATTTCCAAGCGCCGCTGGTCGCCGTAGCTCATGCTTTTCGCCGGCTCGTCGCGGAATTTGCCGAGCTGGAAAATTTCCAACAGTTCCATGACCCGGTCGGCGATGGATTTTTCCTCGGCATGATAGCCCTTCCCGCGCCAGAGCGCGTGCCGCGCGTCGCCGCGCAGGTGCAGATGAAACACGGCGCGGACATTGTCGAAAACGGTGAGCGACGGAAACAGCCGGATGTTCTGGAACGTCCGCGCAATGCCGCGCGCCGTGATGCGATACGGCTGGCTGCCCACGATGGACTGGCCGTCAAAAATAATTTCACCGCTGGTCGGCTGGTAAACGCCGGTGATGAGATTGAACGCGGTCGTCTTGCCCGCGCCGTTCGGGCCGATGAGACCGACAAGTTCGTTGCGCCCGATTTGCAAATCCAGTTCCGAAACCGCCGTAAGGCCGCCGAAGCGGATGGTGGCCTTGTCGAGTTGAAGAAGTGCGGACATTTTTATTTTGGCGCAGGAGATTTTTTGAAACTAAAAAGGCCCTGCGGCCGCGTCAGCATCAGCACGATGAGCAGCAGCGAATAAATGATCATGCGCGTGTTGCCAATCCAGCCGAGGTGATTCACGCCGGCGAGCACGCGCAATCCTTCCGGCAGCAATGTCAGTAAAATCGCGGAGAGAATGACGCCGACGGTGTTGCCCATGCCGCCGAGGATGACCATGACGACAAAAGTGATGGATTGCATGAAACCGAAGCCGCCGGGCGTGAGAAATTGCGTCGAGTGCGCGTAAAGCCCGCCCGCGATGCCCGCAAAAAATGCGCCGATGACGAACGCGGTGACCTTGTATTTCGTCGTGTTGATGCCCATCGCCTCGGCGGCGATTTCGTCGTCGTGGACGGCGATGAAGCCGCGGCCGTAGGTGGAATTGACGAGCGCCGCGACGACATAAACCGTCACCGCTGCAAAACCGAACGTCCAAAACAAATTGGTCCAGCTATGCGCGACGCTCAAGCCCCGCGCGCCGCCGACGGCGTTCATGTTCTGCAAAATCACGCGGATGATTTCGCCGAAGCCGAGCGTGACGATGGCCAGATAATCGCCGCGCAACCGCAGCGTGGGAATGCCGACGAGCAGGCCGGCGACCGCCGCCGCGAGTCCACCTGCGAGCAGCGCGGCGAGAAAAATTCCGTTCGTGAGAACAACATTCAGCCCGCCAAACTGGTTGGTGATGACCGCCGAGGTGTAAGCGCCGACGGCCATGAAACCGGCGTGGCCCAGCGAAAACTGGCCGGTGTAGCCGTTAATCAGATTCAAACTGACAGCCATGATGATGCTGATACCGATGTTGTAGGAAACAAAAAGCGGATAGGAGCTGATTTGACCGCCGAAGAGCGAAATCAAAAAACTCAACGCGAGCGCGCCGAGCAGAAAAGTTTTTGCGTGGCGGAAGTTCATACCTTCTCGATTTCCTTTTTGCCGAGCAGCCCGGACGGTTTCACGAGCAGGATCAAAATCAAAACGGCGAACGCAATGGCGTCGCGGTAGGTCGAGGAGATGTAGCCGGACACGAGAGTTTCGGTGACGCCGATGATGACACCGCCGAGCGCCGCGCCGGGCAGGTTGCCGATGCCGCCGAGCACCGCCGCGACGAACGCCTTGATCCCCGGCAAAATGCCCATGAGCGGATCAATCGCCGGATAATTGATGGCCCACAAAATACCCGCCGCCGCCGCCAGCGCGGAGCCGAGCGCGAAGGTGAAGGAAATCACGATGTCCGTGTTCACGCCCATGAGCGCGGCGGCTTCGGGATTGAAGGAAACGGCGCGCATGGCCGTGCCGATTTTGGTTTTCAAAACGATGAACCGCAGCGCGAGCAGCAGAAAGATGGTCACGGCAATGACGACGATTTGGTTGCTGTTGAAACTCAAGCCACCAAGATGCGTGACCGGAAGGGCGGGCAGAATGGCCGGAAATTTTTTCGGCGCGGCGCCAAAGACGAACTGCCCGGCGTATTCGAGAAAAAGCGAAACGCCGATGGCTGTGATCAGCACGGTGAGCTTGGGCTGCTTCCGCAACGGGCGGTAGGCAAACCGTTCGATGATCACGCCGAGCGCGGCGCAGACCGCCATTGATATCCCCATGACCACGAGCGCGCCGGCAATCGAGGGCAGCGGCAGGACGGCGGCGATTTTGGGCGCGAGATAATATCCGGCGAACGCGCCGAGCATGAAGACGTCGCCGTGCGCGAAGTTGATGAACCGCAGAATCCCGTAAACCATCGTGTAGCCGAGCGCGATGAGCGCGAGAATCGAGCCGAGCGCCAGACCGTTGATCAACTGCTGTAAAAATTCAGTCATGCCTTACGGCTGCACTGTTTGGACATATTTGAACTGTCCGTTTTTGATCGTCAAAATCACGGCGGGCTTGGAGGCGTTGCGGTTGGCGTCCATCGTGATGTTGCCGGTGACGCCGGGAAAGTTCTTTTCCGCCGCGAGCGCGTCGCGGATTTTTGCGCCGTCGGTCGCACCCGCTTTTTTAATTGCGTCCGCCAGCATCATCGCCGAATCGTAGCCGAGCGCGGCCATGGCGTCGGGCGTTTCGTTGTATTTGGTCTTGAACGCCTTCACAAAATTTTGCACGGCGGGCGACGTGTCTTCCGGCGAAAAATGCGTGGAGAAATAATCGCCTTCCAGTGCCGTGCCGCCGATGGACACGAGCGATGAGGATTCCCAACCGTCGCCGCCGAACAGCGGGACGGTGATGCCGAGCTGTCTTGCCTGCAACGCGATCAGCCCGACTTCGGTGTAATAGCCCGGCACAAAAATACCGTCCGGGTTCGCCGCCTTGATCGCTGTCAACTGCGCGTTGAAATCCTTGTCGCCGCCGCTGTAATTTACGTCCGCAATAATTTTCCCGCCGGCGGCCACAAACCCCTCCTTGAAAAATTTCGCCAGACCAAGGCTGTAATCGCTCTTCACATCGGACAACACGGCCACATTTTGCAGCTTGAGCGTGTTGTGCGCGAAATTGGCCATGACCGTGCCTTGAAACGGATCAATGAAACAGACGCGGAAAATATAATCGCCGGTCTCGGTCACCCTGGGATTTGTCGAGGAAGGTGAGATCATTGGGATTTTATTTTCCTGGCAGATGGGCGCGGCCTCGAGCGAGCGCGACGACGCGACCTCGCCGAGAATCGCCGCCACGCCGTCGCTGGAAATCAATTTGCGCACGACCGTCGCCGACTGGCCGGCCTGCGACTGGTTGTCCTCGGTGAGCAGCTCGATTTTTTTGCCGAGCACGCCGCCGACGGTGTTGATGTCGTCAATGGCGAGCTGCGTGCCCTTGTGCGACGACTGGCCGAACGTGGCCTCGCTGCCGGTGAGCGACGCGAATTCGCCGACCTTGATGGTGTCATTGCCCGCGCCGGGAGCGGACGACGGCTTGTTGCAGCCGGCGAGAAAAAATCCGATCGCCAATGCCGCCAGAAATGGTTCACGCCAGATTTTCATAATTGCCGAAAGGTTTGCATGATGATTTTCACGCGCCGCCCACGCGCCCACGCAGGCTAGGAAATTCCGCGCCGACATTCAACCTTGTTTCCGGCGACGCCGCGCTTGCTTTCTTTCCCGCGTCAATCCATGCTATTCTGGAATATCAACCCCGCTTGTCGGGGCATTTTTTACATGAGCAACGTTTCCGATCTCGATCTCAACTTGGAAAGCCTCTTTCAGCCCGCCTGGGCGCAGGGGAAATCTGAGGTTAACCGTTTTGAAAAATTCACCGGCAATGAAGGCGTCAAGCCCGAGCGCAGCTTCAGCGGCAAGCCCGGCGAACGCCGCGGCCCGCGCCGTGATGGTCCCGGCGGCGGCGGTGAACGTCGTGGCGGCTTTGGCGGCCCGCCGCGTGGTGGTGGATCGAAATTTGGCGGTGGCGACCGCAAGGGCGGTTTCCGTGGCGGCGACCGGCGGGATGATCGCCGCGAGGAAAGGCCCGCGCCGCCCGCTCCGTTGCCGGAGTTGAACGTCGCGTTCATTCCGGAAGAACGCGGGGTCGAACAGCTCGCGCGCCAGATCAAGATGACCGGCCGCGCGTATCCGCTGTTTCAGATCGCGCTGCTGATTTTGCAGAAGGCGGAACGCTATTCCGTCCAGCTCACCAAAAAGTCCGGCGCCGCGGCGCAACCACTGTTCGTCTGCGCGCTCGACGATTCGCCGTGGACCAGCGACGAGGATGCGGTTGCTCATGTGCTCAAAAATCATTTCGCCACGTTCTACCAGGCCGAACGCACGGCGACGGAACCGCCGAAGGGTGTTTACACGTTCGTCGCACAATGCGGCTTGAGCGGCGCGATCCTTGGCCCGCCGAATTATCACGATTACCAGAACCAGTTGCGCAAGCTCCACGCTGAAAAGTTTTCGCGGATGCCGTTCGACATGTTCAAGGCGCGCGTGAAAATCGTGAAGGACGAAGCCGTCGTGAAGAAATGGGTCGAGGAACAAAGTTTCAAGACGCAATACATCTGCCTCAACGTGCCGGAGCCGCTCACGCTCGCGACGCTGGAGGAAGTGGAGAAACATTTCCGCGCAACGCACAAGGATTCGATCATCAAGCCGGTCGAGATGGTCACGGTCGCCGGTTTGCCGAGCCGGGGTTTGCGCTGCGCTGGATTGCAGCGGCTCATCCGCCAGGAATGGGAGCACCAGAAATTTTTCCCGCTGCCCATCGCGACGAAGCTGAGCCAGCAGTTCGCACATCACGGCCTGCAATTTTTCAAGGTCAACAAGACCGTCACGCATGTCAGCGTCGCGCGGCCGACGTTCCTGGACCTCGAAACCACGCCGGTGTCGGAAAACATCAAGCGCATCGTGGAGTTCATCAACACGAACCCGAAATGCACGCGGCGGAAATTGATCGAGACGCTCGCGCCGACGCCCAAGCAGACGATTATTGAAATCAAACCGGCCGCGACGCCCGCGCCGGCCACCGAAGGCGAAAGTGCTTCCGCACCGGCACCAGCGAAAGCGGCTGAACCCACCGCGCCCGAAGCCACGCCGGAACAGACGGCGGTCTTGGTTGATTTGCACTGGCTGATTCATCAGGGTGCCGTGCTGGAATTTGCCGATGGCCGGATGGAAACCGCCAAGAAGCCCGCGCCGCGTCCGCCGAAGCCGGAGAAAAAACCTGCCGCCGAAAAACCCGCTGCGGCAGGCGAAGCGGCGACAGCCACGGAGACAATCCCGGCGGCTGAAGTGGCTGCCGAGCTGGCAACGGAAGCTTCCGCGCCGGCTGCACCGGCTGCCGTGGCTGCTGAAGAAGCGCCACCGGCGGTTGAACCCGCTCCGGCCAGCGAGCCGCCCAATCAAAGTGTTTCCGCGCCGCCGGTTTCCTGATAGGCTTAAACATGAGTTTTTCCGCACTCGGACTTTCCGAAAACATCGTCAAAGGCGTCAAGGCGATGGGCTACCTCGAGCCGACGCCCATCCAGCTCCGCGCCATCCCGCTCGTGTTGTCCGGCAAGGATGTCATCGGCAGCGCGCAGACCGGCACCGGCAAGACCGCCGCGTTCGGCCTGCCCATCCTTTCCAAACTGGGCCAGCACAATTCCGCTGGTTGCCGCGTCCTCATTCTCGAACCGACGCGCGAACTTGCCGCGCAGGTGGAAACCGCGTTTCACGATTTCGCGCGCTTCACCAATTTGAAAACCACCGTTGTCTTCGGCGGCGTCGGTTACGGCAAGCAGAATGATGAATTGAAGGCCGGCGCGGACGTCGTCGTCGCCACGCCGGGACGGCTGCTAGATCATCTGGAACAGGGCACGTTGCGCCTGGACAAGGTGGAATTTCTCGTGCTCGACGAGGCCGACCGGATGCTCGACATGGGATTCTTGCCGGACGTCCGCCGCATCGTGGAAAAATGTCCGCGCCAGCGCCACACCTCGCTGTTCTCCGCCACCGTGCCGCCGCAGATCGAAACGCTCATCCAGTGGGCGATGCACAGTCCCGAAACCATCGAGATCGGCGCGCGCCGGACGCCCGCCGAGACGGTCAAGCACGTCATCTATCCCGTTTCCGACACGCAAAAATCCGACCTGCTGATCCAGTTGCTCGAGCGCGTGAGTTACAATTCCGTGCTGGTGTTTTGCCGGACAAAGCACGGCGCGGACCGCGTGGCCGGCCTGCTCAAGCGCAACAACCACGCCGTGGCCGTGCTGCATTCCAACCGCACGCAGAAGGAGCGCGAACAGGCGTTGCAGGGATTTCGCGACGGCAAATACGAGGTGCTCGTTGCCACGGACATCGCGGCGCGCGGGCTGGACATCGCGGACGTCAGCCACGTGGTCAACTACGACGTGCCGCAGCATCCGGAGGATTACATCCACCGCATCGGCCGCACCGGCCGCGCCGAGCACAGCGGCGACGCCTTCACCATCATGATCGCCGAGGACGCCCCGCACGTCTTCGCCATCGAACGCTTCATCAGCCAGACGATCCCGCGCGTGAAGCTGGAAAATTTCAACTACACCTACACCGCGCTCTTCGAGGAAAGCAAACCCGGCGCGAAGCCCGGCGGTTTCCCCGGCAAAGCCCGCGCCGTGCGCGTCCACGGCGGCTACCACTTCGCGCCCGGCGGACGGAGACGGTAAACTTCAGTGGAAAGGGAAGAAAGTAACCGGCGTAAGGTGGCCGTCCGCAAGAACCGCTGGCGACGGCGCTGGATTGGGGAGCAGTTTCATTTCCTGCAAACAAACTTCTCAATACAGACTGCAATATGTTCCAATGAACCAGCCTCCAGTAACAACACAGTCGATATAGTCCAATCAAAAGGATATGGCCCGGAGCGAATCCGAACTGACAAGCTAACGTGTCCAGTGGAATCAATGGTGGCAGACAAAGCCAACTCACCCTCTAGCGATGACCACTCTTTCTTGCCCTGCCAACCTTGCCAATGCTTCGCCATATCCCGAAAGAAAGCACCTAAGTGCACTGGTTCGTAGGCGTAAACCGTGCAATCGCCGTGATAATTCGGACCAGTCAAACTAACACGATAATGACTGCCTGTGTGGTCACTAAATTCCAGCATCGTGCCGTCATGCGCTGATTTGATGGTGGCGGAATAATCCATACGCGCTCTGCTGCCTAATTTCTATCTTCGTTGCCAACGCGGCCACGGACTTCGCGGCCTGATTCGGCGTTTTCGCAGCCTGATCCGTTCATAACCCTGGCGCGATACTGCGTCTGGCCGGTGAACCTGTCGAGCGGGAAATGGCGGGCCGCATCCGCACGCAAAACAGGTCGCATCCATCCGGCGGAACCGTTTCCCGCGCACGTTTTGCCATGAACCATCATCCCAGCGCCGTCAGGCGCGAAATCTTTGTAGAAATTTTGCGGCAAACATTCCAAGCTCCGTCGGAGCGGCATATTCCCTGATGATTTCGCTACGGAGCTCAAAAATGCCGGAGCAGGGCGTGATAAACGTCCGTTGATTCAATCTCCTTTGCAGCCAGAAGTCCCGACCTGTCGGTTATGAAAACCGGCCAGTCCTTTTTGTCCGCCGGCCGCCGGCCATGCGAGCCTTTCACCAGCGTCGCGTCGAGCGGAATCACATCCATCAGCATCCGGAAGCCGAGTTTTTTTTGCAGCAGCCGCCAGGCGATTTTTAGTTTCGGCAGCGGAATCTTCGAATCGAGAAATAATTCCACCGGGTCATAGCCGGGCTTGCGATGGATGTCCACCGTCTGCGCAAAATCCGGCGCGCGTGAGTCGTCGAGCCAGTAATAATAGGTGAACCAGGCGTTTTCCTGCGCGACGGCAATCAAATCGCCCGCGCGCGGATGCGCGAGACCGGCGGCGGATTTTTCCGCTTCGCCGAGAACTTCTCCGACGCCGGGTGTCTTTTCCAAAACGTCGCGCACGGATTTTTCCAGCGAGGCATCGTTCAAATAAATGTGCGCGACCTGGTGATCGGCGACGGCGAAAACCTTGCTCGCGCCGGCGTCGAGAATTTCCAGGCCAAGCTCGTCCTTCACCGTCAGCCAGCCGCGCTCGCGGAAAATCCGGTTGAGATGCACCGGCGTGTCCACGTTCGTGATTCCGGATTCAGAAAGCAAAACCACCCGCACGCCGCGCTGGCCGAAAAAATCAATCAGGTCACCGACGATGGCGTCAATCTCGCGCAGGTCGCGGTGGATTTTGGGATTTAGACTTCCCGAAGCGCCGTAAGTTCCATGCCGTTGCAAGTTGTAATCCAGATGCGGCATGTAAAACAGGTTCAGCGCGGGCGAATATTTATTTTCCATCCACTTCGCGGATTCGGCAATCCAGCGCGAGGCGCAATCGGCTTTTCCTTGCGGTGAATCCATTCCCGCCACCGGCCCCCAGAAACCGAAGAACGGAAATTCGCCCAGATCCTTTTTAATTTCTTCACGGATGGAATATGGCCAAGAGTAAACGTCAAAAACTTTTCCGCCGTCGGCGCGGTAAATCGGGCGCGGCGTGATCGCATAATCCACGCTGGAATGCATGTTGAACCACCAGAAGCAATTTGCGATTGATGATTGATGATTTACGATTTCAGATTGCGTGCGGAGCGCGTCCCATAATTTCGGGCTTTGAACCAGGTGATTTGACTGCTTCCAAAAATGAATTTCTGAAAGTTCGCGATTAAACCAGCCGTTGCCGACGATGCCGTGCGCCGACGGCGTTTTGCCGGTGAGATAATTCGACTGCGCGGTGCAAGTCACCGCCGGAAATGCCGGCGCGATTTGCGCCAGCGCGCCGCGCTGGCGGAAGGCCGCGATGCGCGGCGTGTGTTCGCCGATGAGCGCCTCGGTGAGGCCGACGACGTTGATGACGGCGAGCCGGTTCATTTTTCCCTTCCGCGCAATTCCTGGATGGCTTCGATGATTTTCGCCGGGCTCATTTCATGCACTTCCACGCCGAGGCCGATTTCCCTAAGCAACGTGATGGTCAGGTCGCCGCCTAGATGTTCGCGGAATTCCTCGAGGCCGGACAAAATTGCCGGGCAACCTGCGTTGTCCGCGTTGAGCAGTTCATCAGCGAAAAGTTTGAACCCTAGCCTTTCCAGCAAATTCAAAATCCGCGCGGCGGATTTCTCCGCCAGCAAACCGATGTTGCGCGAGTAAAGCACGTCGAGCGCGATGCCGATGGCAACAGCGTCACCGTGGGAAAGATTGAAACGCGAGAGCTGCTCCAGCTTGTGCGCGGACCAGTGGCCGAAGTCGAGCGGACGCGCGGAACCCATTTCGAACGGGTCGCCGCTGGTGGCGATGTGGTCTAGGTGCAGCTCGGCGCAGCGGCGGATCAGATGTTTCATCGCGTCCGGCTCGAACGCGGCGAGCTTTTCCGCGTCGCGTTCCAGTTCGGCGAAAAATTCCGCGTCGCGGATGCAGGCGACCTTGACGGCCTCGACATAGCCGGCCCGTTTGTCGTGCGGCTCCAGTGTGGCCAGCAGGTTGAAATCGTTGATGACGGCGAACGGCGGCGCAAACGTGCCTATGAAGTTTTTTTTGCCGAAAGCGTTCAGCCCGTTTTTCACGCCTACGCCGGAATCGGCCTGCGACAAGGTGGTCGTCGGGATGCGGACGTGGCGCACGCCGCGATGTGCCGTGGCGGCGGCGAAGCCCGCGACATCCAGCAGCGCGCCGCCGCCGATGGCGATGAGATATGCGTGCCGGTCAATGTGGTGCCGGTCAATCTGCGACTGGATTTCACCGACGATGGTCGGAGAGTTTTTGGCGGATTCGCTGCCACAGACAAACAACGGCGGACAGACCAGTTTCAGGCCGGCGGCGTGCGCGGAAAAATATTTTTCAATCTGGCGTTCCAGTTCCGGCAGCGCCTGCGCGAGTGAATCTTCCAGGATGACCAGCGCCTTGCGCGGGCCGGTGTCCGCGAGCGCGTCGCGCAGAACCGGGTTTTCCGACGCGAATACATTTTCGGTAAAAAAAACGCGCAGTTGCCAGCCGACTTGAATGGAGCGCTGAATCACGGACACAGGTTCAATCTGGACGCATGGTAATTTTTTGCGAGAAAAAATTTGGCCGGTTGTCTGGCCCCAAGTCCAGGAATCGCGCTTGCCGCTGCGCGCGTCCTGCCGCAATCTTTCCGGCGATGTCCGAACGACCTGTGGCCAATTTGAACAAACCCGACGTGGCGCTCGAAATGACGCTGCGGCCATCGCTCTTTTCCGATTTCACCGGCCAGCCGAAGGTGAAAGAACGTTTGGAAATCGCCGTTGAGGCGGCAAAACAACGCGGCGAAGCGCTCGACCACATCCTGCTTTCCGGCCCGCCCGGCCTCGGCAAAACCACCATCGCCAACATCCTCGCCAAGGCGATGGGCGCGAATGTGAAAGCCACCAGCGGCCCGACGATTGAAAAAGCCAGCGACCTCGCCGGTTTGCTCACCAATCTTGAGGAAGGCGACGTGCTGTTCATTGACGAAATCCACCGCCTGCAAAAAACCATCGAGGAATATCTGTATCCCGCGATGGAGGATTTCAAGCTGGACATCATCATTGACCAGGGGCCGAATGCGCGCAGCGTGCGCCTGAATCTGCCACGCTTCACGCTCATCGGAGCGACGACGCGCAGCGGTTTGCTCACCGCGCCGCTGCTCACGCGCTTCGGAATGCGTGAGCGGCTGGATTATTATTGCGCCGCTGATCTGGACAAAATTGTTTTGCGCTCGGCGAATTTGCTCAACGTGGAAATTGATCCCGCAGGCGCGCACGAAATTGCCCGGCGCAGCCGTGGGACACCGCGCATTGTAAATAATTTGCTCCGCCGCGTGCGCGACTACGCGCAAGTGCGGCACGATGGCCGCATCACAAAAGACGTCGCCGACAAGGCGCTGGCGATGCTGGAGATTGACGAGAACGGCCTTGACGAAATGGATAAGCGCATACTCGAGGCTGTCATCGTGAAATTCGGCGGCGGGCCGGTCGGCGTGAATTCGCTCGCCGTGGCCGTAGGCGAGGAGCCGGACACAATTGAGGAAGTGTATGAGCCGTATCTCATCATGGAAGGTTATCTCAACCGCACCTCGCAGGGCCGCGTGGCAACGGAATTAAGTTACAAAAAACTGGGACTGAAGCCGGCGGCGGCAAATCAGCCGGGTCTGCTTTAATTATTGCCTTGGCATAGGCGCATTGGTTCTACTTTATGCCATGACCACTGACCGCAGGGTATTTCTCAAGCAGCTTGGCCTCGGTGCCGCCGGATTGAGCATGGCTTCCTCTTTTTCTGAATGCCTCGCCGCTCAACCAGTCATTCGTCATCTCCCCCGCAGCGCGCCCGAAGCCCAGGGGGTGTCATCCATTGAGATTCTGGATTTTTTGGAGGCGGTCGGCAAAAGCCGGCAGGAATTCCACAGCTTCATGCTGATCCGCCACGGGCAGGTCATTGCCGAAGGCTGGTGGTCGCCCTACGCCGCCAACCTGAATCACATGCTGTATTCGCTCAGCAAAAGTTTCACTTCGACCGCCGTCGGCCTGGCGGTGACCGAGGGCCAGCTGAAAGTGGAGGATCCGGTCATTTCCTTTTTTCCGAACGACCTGCCCGGTAGCATCAGCGAAAATCTCGCGGCGTTGCGGGTAAAGCATCTGCTCACGATGTCCGTCGGCCACGAGGAAGATTCAACGCCAATCATCACGAAAACGGACAACTGGGTGGCGACTTTTCTGGCCCTGCCCATAAAAAATCCGCCTGGCAGCGCGTTTCTTTACAACAGCGGCGCCTCTTACATGCTTTCGGCAATTGTCCAGAAACTGACTGGGCAGAAGGTCATTGATTATCTTGAACCGCGTTTGTTCGAGCCGCTGGCGATCAAAGGCATGACCTGGGAGACATGTCCGCGCGGCATCAACACCGGCGGCTGGGGCCTCGCCATCCAGACCGAAGGGCTCGCCAAGTTCGGGCAGATGTATCTGCAGAAAGGTGCCTGGAACGGCCGGCAGATTTTGCCGGCGGGCTGGGTTGAAGAGGCGACGACGTTCAAGATTCAACAGCCGGCCGCCGCCGGACAAAATTTGGAGGAGGCCAAAAAGACCAACGACTGGCTCCAAGGCTATTGCTACCAGTTTTGGCGCTCGCGGCATAATGCCTATCGCGCCGACGGGGCGTTCGGGCAATACACCTTCGTCCTGCCTGACCAGGACGCGGTGATTTGCATCACCGGTGAAAGCGGCAACATGGCGGGCGAATTTGATTTGATCTGGCAATACCTTTTGCCCGCGCTGAAGGCAAATGTTCTGCCGCCGGATCCGGTTGCCCAAGCCCGGCTGAAACAAAAGCTTTCTTCCCTGGCCCTGCTGCCGCCGAAAGCACAGGCTGCTTCACCGGTCGCAGCCGTCATCTCCGGCAAAACTTTCAGGACTGATGGCGACGCCAGGGTTCAAAGCGTGTCGTTCAAGTTCCGGGAAAATTCCTGCACCTTCACCTTGAAGGACGCCAAAGGCGAACATCCCATCACCTGCGGCGTTGAGAAATGGGTGGCCGGCAAGACCGACATGCCCGGCACTCCGCCGAAACTGACAGTAGGCGCCCTGGGACCGGTTTCAAAGATTCTCGCCAGCGGCACCTGGACGGACGAAAACACATTTCAAATGACCTGGCAATTTTACGAAACTCCGCACCACGACACCGTGACCTGCCGGTTCGACGGCGACAAGGTGAAGATTGATTTCCTCAGCAGCGTTTCGGAAAAGATGCCGGCGCATAAGGAAACCCGCCCGGCCCTGCTTGGACAAATTGCCGCCTGATCCGGATTTCCGCCGGGAGTTTTGATCAGTCCAAACTTTTCTAGTTGAGATGACGCTGGTTCCAATGGAGATTGCCGGATGAAATCGCGCTGCGCCTTCACTCTGATCGAGCTGCTGGTTGTCATCGCGATCATTGCCATTCTTGCCGCGATGCTCCTGCCCGCGCTCGCCCGCGCTAAACAAAGAGGTCAGATGGCCGTCTGCCTTTCCAACCTTAAACAAACCGGCCTCGCTTTCGTAATGTATCTCAACGACCAGAGCGATCATTTCCCCGACCGGCGCGATTTGAAGTCCAGCCTGCCCGGCGGATACCATCCGTGGACTACCTGGCCGCCGTCTGACCCGCGCGCCGGCTGGGCGGCAACGAACTTTTTCAACTACTGTCCTAACCTCAACGTCTGGTCCTGCCCGGCGGCGGTGAAATCGCCCGTCGGTAATGCCATCCAATCCGTTCAGGCAACCTCCATGGATACGAACGCGCCGTTGTGCCGTTACTGGGCCTGGCGCTTTGACCGTCCGGATGATCCGGTGGGACAGGAGGATTTTTGGGGCAAGTCCCAATCGCAGGCCGTGTCCGATCTCGTAACGGCAAGCTTGACCGATGCAACTCTCGGTCCCATTTACGGTCCAACGGATGTCGAACTCGTCGTGGATCCTTATTTTCCGAACACGCCCACCGGGGCAACCACCGTTGATCCCGCGCTCAAAGGCCGCACCATCCACGCTGGCGGCCGCTGCCGCGTCTTTCTCGACGGTCACACGCAGTTCATCAAGGACACGCGGACGCCGTTGCAATAAAGTTTGAAGCCGGCGTTGGCGAAGCGGTCTCTTTCCGCCTGCAATTTTCTTTCACTCGTGGTCCGATTCGTGTTTCATCTTGCCGTTTCGATTATGCCCAAACGCACTGACATCCACAGCGTCCTCATCATCGGCGCCGGCCCGATCATCATCGGCCAGGCGTGCGAGTTCGATTATTCCGGCACCCAGGCCTGCAAGGCCCTCCGCGAGGAAGGCTACCGCGTCATTCTCATCAACTCCAATCCGGCCACCATCATGACCGACCCGGAGTTTGCCGACCGCACCTACATCGAACCCATCACGCCGGAATGCGTCGAGAAAATCATCGTGCGCGAGAAAGAGGAGATGAAACGCCTAGGCGCGAAGGGCAAACTCGTTTTGCTCCCGACGCTCGGCGGACAAACCGCGCTCAACACCGCAATGGCGCTGCACAAAAACGGCGCGCTCGAACGGCACGACGTCGAAATGATCGGTGCCAAGCCCGAGGCTATTCACAAGGGCGAAGACCGATTTGCGTTCAAGGAATTGATGTTGAAGATCGGTCTCGACGTGCCCATCTCTGGCGTAGCGCACAATCTGGACGAGGCCCGCGCCGTCGCGAAATCCATCGGTCGTTTCCCGCTCATCATCCGGCCCGCGTTCACGCTCGGCGGCACCGGCGGTGGCATCGGTTACAATCAGGACGAATTTGAAGCCATCGCCAAGAACGGCATCGAACTTTCACCCGTGAACGAAATCCTCATCGAAGAATCCCTCCTCGGCTGGAAGGAATACGAAATGGAAGTCATGCGCGACAAGGCCGACAACTGCGTCATCATCTGCTCCATCGAGAACTTCGACCCCATGGGCGT